>QHWK01000295.1 GCA_003223775.1 Acidobacteriota bacterium | reverse complement strand
CAACGTCCGCGAGCTGCGCAACGTGATCGAGCGCGCGACGATTCTCGCGCCGGGGCCGTTCATCGAGGCGAAGCACCTGCCGCCGGTGCTCGCGGAGGAGCCGCCGCCCGAGCATCAGCCGCAGCTGGCGCTCGCGCCCGGCACGACGGTCGAGGAGGCCGAGCGGCGGCTGATCATGATGACGCTCGCGCACACGCGCGACAACAAGACGCGCGCGGCCGAGATCCTCGGCATCAGCCTGAAGACGCTGCACAACAAGCTGAACAAGCTGCGTCTGCGGCCCAAGAAGACCGAGTAGTGTCCGGGGATTGGGGATTGGGGATTAGGGGTTGGTTGTGAAACGCTGTCACGCCGCCGGTCTGCCCAATCCCGGATCACCAATCACCCCAATCGCCAGTCCCCAATCCCCAATCCCCTGACATGCGACTCGGGATCAAAGGAAAGCAGGTCCTCGGCGTCACGTCGCTCGTCGGAGCGGTGGTCGTGATCCTGAGCGGCCTGCACCTCTCGCGCGTCGCGCGCGTGAGCCTGGACGAGAGCCGGTCGCGCGCCGAGCTGATCGCGAACGCCGTCTTCCATCGCGCGTTCGCCGTCGGCGTCGGCGGCGATCCCGATCCGTACGCCGCGCTGCGCAGCGATCCCGGCCTGCGCTCGATCCTCGAGTCGAGCCTCTACTCGAAGAACGTCACCTACGCCGCGATTGTCGACGTGAACGGCATCGCCGTCGTCCACGCGGATCGCTCGCTCGAGGGGCAGCCGCTGCCGGCGGGCGGCGATCTCGGGAGCCTGATGGAGCAGTCGTCGGTCGCGCAGCTGCGCGCGATCTACGCGAGCAAGGGGCAGAACCTCGAGTTCCGGCAGCCGCTGCTGCGCGGGGATCGCGAAGTCGGATCGATCCGGATCGGCGTGTCGACGCTGCTCATCCGCGACGACCTGAACGGCTCGCTGCGCCCGGTGCTCGCGTCGGCGCTCGCGGCGCTCGCGGTCTCAGTGCTGGTCGCGGTGCTGCTCGCGCAGCTGCTGCTCCGGCCGATCCACGTGATTCGCGGCGGCCTCACGCGCCTCGGGCGCGGCGAGTTCGGCGTGCGGCTGAACCTCGGCGAGGGGGACGAGTTCGGCGAGCTCGGCACCTTCTTCAACGAGGTGAGCGAGCAGCTGTCGGCGGACCGGTCGCAGATGGCGGGGCAGGTCGCCAACCTCGAGTCGGCCGTGCAGCAGCTCGAGGACGCGGTCGCGATCGTCAACGCACGCGGCGAGCTCTTGTTCGCGAATCCGTCGATGCGCGCGCTCACGCCGGCTGCCGAGCCCGGCGCGCGCCTCGACACGCTGTTCGCCGGCGATCATCCGCTCCGTCGTCTCGCCGAGCAGACGCTCGTGAACCGGCAGGCGCGCGGGCCCGTGTCCGCTTCGTTCGGCGAGAGCGGCGAGCGGCTCGTCATGACGCACGCGATCATCGATCCCAAGGGCGAGTTCGTCGGCGTCATGCTGATCGCGCGCAACCTCGAGTACCTGAGCGAAGTGCAGTCCACGATCCGCTACTCGCGCAAGCTCGCCGCGCTCGGGCGGCTGTCGGCCGGCGTCGCGCACGAGGTGAAGAACCCGCTGAACGCGATGATGATCCATCTCGAGCTGCTGCGGCAGCAGTTCGCCTCTCGGTTCGCGCCGGCGCGCGCGATGGCCGGCGGCGCGGTGGCGGCGCCCGCCCCGCCCGTGATCGACCGCGAGGCGGCGCTGCAGCACGTCGACATCATCGCGAACGAGATCCGCCGGCTCGACGAAGTCGTGCAGGGGTTCCTGAAGTTCACGCGTCCCGAGGACTTGAAGCTGCAGCCAATCGCGCTCGGCACGCTGCTCGACGAGATCGTGCCGATCCTGCGCCCCGAAGCCGAACGCGCCGGCGTCGAGCTGCACGTGGAGTGCGACGGCGTGCCCGACGTCAACGGCGATCCGGCGATGCTGCGTCAGGCGTTTCTGAACCTGGCGCTGAACGCGATTCAGGCGATGCCCCACGGCGGCACGCTGCGCATCGCGTCCGAAGGGACGCGCGGCCACCGCGTGCGCGTGAGCGTCAGCGACACCGGCGTCGGCATCAAGCCGGAGCACCTGCACCGGATCTTCGAGCTGTATTTCACGACGAAAGAAAAGGGGAGCGGCGTCGGCCTGTCGATGGTCTATCGAACGGTGCAGATGCACGACGGCGACATCGAGGTCCAGTCGACGCCGGGCGCGGGGACGACGTTCCGCATTCTGCTGCCGCAGGCATGAGCAGTAGAATGGAGAACGTCCTCCCCATGCATTGGCGCTCGCTCTTGCCGGCGTCTGCCGGGCGCTGCGCGCGCATCGCCCTCGTCGCGCTGCTGGCGTCGCCCGCGTGCACGCGCACGCAGGCGAAGGTGACGCCCGACGCGCCGCTCGAGGTGCCGCCGCCGCCACCGCGCGACGTGGAGGTCTCCGACAGCGAGCCGCCGCCGCCCGCGACGCTCGTCCAGGAGCCGGCGCGCAACGCGCCCGCGCGTCTGCGTCCGACCACGCGCGAGCCGCGCGAGCCGCGTCCGGCGGAGCCGCCGACGGCCGAGCCGCCGCCGTCCGAGCCGCCCAAGCCGATCGAGGAGCCGAAGCCGCCCACGCCGCAATCCACGCTCCAGACGACGCCGCCGTCGGCCGAGGGCGAAGTGGAGCGTGCGATCCGCGCGGCGCTCGCGCACGCCAACACCGATCTCAACCGCGTCGACTACCGCGCGCTCAACAACGACGCGCGTACCCAGTACGACACCGCGAAGCGGTTCGTGCAGCAGGCCGATCGCGCGCTTCGCGAGAAGAATCTCGTGTTCGCGAAGAGCGTCGCCGACAAAGCGGCCGCGCTCGCGGCTCAGCTGGCAGGCAGGTAACTTACTACACACGTCGCACCACTTCACTGCGCATCTCGACAGTTGCGCGCCGCCACGGCTGCAGCAAGAGCCGAAAAGCGAATGAATTCGCGGGCCGAGCGCGTGGCACCTCGCTTGCTCTTTTAAAGGGCAGCTTCGTTCTTTCCGCGTTCTGCGGAAGGACACACGCCCTGCCCCAACATCTGCCTGTGCACACGGGAGGCTGTAAGTAGCCTCCCACCTCGCCTGTACGGACGATCGTCATGGCTGATGGCTGGATGGCTGATGGCTATGGTTGATGGCTAATCGCGAGGACCTTGCGCCTCATGGCGCGAAGAGAGCCATCAGCCATCAGCGATCAGCCATGACGGGGTTCTTACCTCGATCAGCCATGACGGGGGTTCTTACCTCGACAGTGCAATATGTTGCGATCGACCTAATAAAGAAGCACAATATGTAGTGTTTACACGCTTGACAAACGGGAATGCACAGCGCATATTTTTCTGCGCCGTAGCGCGGATGGGCGCAAGCCGAGAACATCCCAGAGTCTCGTAGCCGCCGCGAACAATCCACTCAAGCACTGCCGGTCGCACTCGGGGCAGAGTGCATCGCGCATCGGAGAGGATCGGGATGAAGGATCACGCTGCCATTCACGCCGCAGGAGCTGGACAGCAGTCGGCTGAGCCGAGCGGCTCGTCGAGCGCGCCGCCGTTTGTCGAGACCGAGCGCGCGCGCGCGAGACCGCGCGCCGGCGCGTCCGCGGGCCTCACCTTTCCGCGCTTCTTCACCGAGGCCGGCGTCGATCCGTTCGACGAGATCGAGTGGGAGGTTCGCGCGGCCGCGATCGGCAACGAGCGCGGCGAGATGGTCTTCGAGCAGCGCGACGTCGAGATCCCGAAGTTCTGGTCGCAGCAGGCGACCAACATCGTCGTGTCGAAGTATTTCCGCGGGCAGATCGGCACGCCGGAGCGCGAGCGCAGCGTCAAGCAGCTCGTCGGACGCGTCGTGACCACGATCACCGAGTGGGCGCGCGCCCAGAAATACTTCGCGAGCGACGACGATCTGCACGCGTTCAGCGACGACCTGAAGCACATCCTCGTCTACCAGAAAGCGGCGTTCAACAGCCCGGTCTGGTTCAACTGCGGCTTCGAGAAGGCGCCGCAGTGCTCGGCGTGCTCGGGGACCAATCTGTCGTCGATCCGCTCGTCGCGCGAGCTGCTCGCCGGCGGCGGCACGGCGTCCGGCCCGGTGAGCTTCATGAAGGGCTACGACGCGTTTGCCGGCGTGATCAAGTCGGGCGGCAAGACGCGGCGCGCGGCGAAGATGGTGATCCTCGACGCCGATCACCCCGACATCGTCGACTTCATCAACTGCAAGGTCGAGGAAGAGAAGAAGGCGTGGGCGCTCATCGACGCCGGCTACGACGGCTCGTTCACCGGTCCGGCGTACTCGTCGGTGTTCTTCCAGAACTCGAACAA
>QHWK01000294.1 GCA_003223775.1 Acidobacteriota bacterium | reverse complement strand
CCACGATCGACGCCTGCAGGTAGAACTGCATCCACGGCGCGATCGTCGTCCCCGCGAGGCCGATGATCATCGACAGGTACCCGTAATTGCGGAAGCCGGCGCTCTCGGGGCGGGTCACGGTCGACAGCGCGGCGGCGCGCCAGTCCGGCCGCGCCAGCACGCCCGACACGATGTAGGCGACGTAGAACGCCGACGCCGACAGAAACACCTTCTCGACGGTGCTGTAGGTGCCGTGGACGACGATGCCCCAGACGACGAATGCCGCGAGCGGCACGACGATGTACTTCGACACGCCGAAGAGCTCGAAGCTGCTCGCGACACCGGCGAACTCGCCGATGATGTTGAAGAAGTTCGTGACGAACAGCGCGAGCATCAGCACAAACGTCGCGCGTAGCCCGAACTCCTCGCGGATGAGATCGCTGAGGCCTTTGCCCGTGACCGCGCCCATCCGCGACGACATCTCCTGGATGATCACCAGCGCGATCGTGATCGGGATCATCGTCCACAGGAGCGTGTAGCCGAACTGCGCGCCGGCGACCGAATAGGTGGCGATGCCGCCGGCGTCGTTGTCGACGTTCGCCGTGATGAAGCCGGGGCCGACGACGGCGAAGACGAGCGCGACGCGGACGCGCCAGCTCTTGAGCGCCGACATCCGTCAGTCCCGATGCCGCAGCATCGAGATCACGTCGTCCGCCGTGATGATGCCGGAGATGCGCCCGTGCTCGTCGACGACAGCGAGCGTGATGAGGTTGTACTTGTCGAAGAGCGCGGCGACTTCGTCCTGCGGCGTGTCGGGCGCGCACGCGACGTACGGCTCGCTCAGCTCCGAGAGCTGCACGGCCGGCGAGGCGACCGCGATTCGCAGGAGCGGCACGGCGCCGACCAGCTTGTGGCCCGGGCCGGTGAGGTAGATGGTCGCCACCGCCTCGCGGCTGCCTTCGAAGCGCTTCAACACCTCGATGGCGTCGTCGACGACGGCCGTTTCGACGACCGCGATGAACTCCGTCGTCATGCGGCCCGCTGCGGTGTGCTCGCCGAACTCGAGGAGCTGCGTGACTTCCTGCCGCTCCGCGGGCTGCATCTCCTCGAGAATCCGGGCGGACTGCTCTTCCGGCAGGTCGCCGAGAAGATCCGCGGCCGCATCCGGATCCATCTCCTCGACGATGTCGGCGGCGCGATCATTGTCGAGCGATTCGACGATCGCGACCTTCACATCGGGGTCGAGCTCCTCGAGCGTCTCGGCGGCGACCTCTTCGTCGATCGTCTCGAACACCGCCTCGCGCTCGGCGGGCGGCAGATCCTCGACGATGTCGGCGATGTCGGCCGGGTGCATCTGCGCGAGCCCCTTGTAGGCGATCTTCAGCTTCACGCGGCGCGCCGGATCGGTCTCGAGCAGATCGACGAACTGCCACGGGATGACGCGCGGCGGAATCTTCTCGAGCAGCGCGCGCAGCGTGAACGACGGGACGAGCCCCTTCGAGAGCCGGCGGATGGCGCCGCGGGCGCCGACGTCCACCGAGACGACGTTCAACAGCAAGTGGCTGTTGACGGGCGTCGACTCGAGCTCGACGTCGTTGACGCGCACGACCTTGCGGCCGTGGATGTCGATGATCTGCTGATCCAGGAGGTCGCGCTTCAGCAGCAGCACGCCGTCGCTCGGCGAAAAGCGCTCCCACCCCGACGCGTCGGTCGTGGCCCGCACCGACGCGCCGGCGGATCGCACCGCGTCGTGCGGCAGTATCCGCTCGCCGTCGGCGGTGCGGACAATCAGATACGCGATGCGGGTGGGATGATCCTGCGGCGCGACGGCGATCTCGCGGACCCGTCCGCGCACGGCGCCGGAGGCGTCGTGCACGCTCGCGCCGAGCAACTCCGACAGCGCGACGATCGACACACGATGATTGTACGGCGATTCAGTGGTGAGCGTGTGCGGCTGCGGGCGTGCTCGGACGCCATCGCAGAAAGACGTGGTACGACGTGGGCGAGCCGAAGTACTCGACGAGGTCCGCCGACGTGCGGTAGACGGTGATGTCGGCGCCGATGCCGACGCGCCTCCAGCCGGCGAGCGGACGCTCGCGCACGTAGCCGACCGTCAATGCGTCGATGTGCGAGAAATTGCGCGGATGATTGAGCAGGCCGGCCGGGTGCACGCCGAGGCCGAAGATTTCCTTCAGCATCGATTCGGCGCGGCCGTACACGCTGTCGTGCGCCGCCATCCGCAGATCCCACTCCAGTAGATAGCCGTCGAGCGCGAAGAGACCGACGTCTCGATTGCGGCCCCATGCCGCGGTCACCGCGAGCGGCCGCGATCCGATCGCGCCGTCGAAGCCGGCCGACGCCGTGATCCGCACCACGTCGACCGGCTCGAACCACTCCGGCTTGTCGAGGTGGCCACCGGAGACCTGCGCGCTCCACGGACCGCTCCGCCACGTGCCGCGCACCGACCACGAATCGAGCCGCGGCTGATCGATGTCCAGCCGGTTTTCGTCCGGCTCCTCACCGCGGAACCTCGACGTCTCGAGCGTCACGTGCCCGACCGACGATCAGCGGCACCGCCTCGTCGTCAACGGCGCGATCGCGTCGCCCTCGGGTCCCGCGCGAACGCCGTGGGCGCGCCTCACGAACGATTGGCAGGTGAGCGGGACGCTGCAGTACTACTCGGCGCTGCCGTTCAACGTCACGTCGGGCGTGACGACGATTCAGGGAACGGTCGGCCGGCCGATCGTCAACGGCGCGTTCCTCGAACGCAATGCGGGCACGGGCCCCCACTTCTTCACGATCAACCCGCGCCTGAGCCGATCGTTCCGGATCTCCGGCCGCGCGCAGATCGAAGCGCTCGTCGAAGCGTTCAACCTGACGAATCGTACGAACGTCGTCACCGTGAACGGGAACTTCGGCGCGGGCGCATATCCGACGAAGCCGTCGGCGACCTTCGGGCAGGCGACGGCCGTCGGCGATCCGCGGTCGGTTCAACTGGCGGCGCGTGTGAAGTTCTGACGCAATCCGATCCGTCCTCTCCTGCGTAAGACAGGCAGAGCGCACTCAGCTGCCGCTCAGCAGGGAGGACGAAGCCTTGAACACACGATTACGGGTTCCCGCCGTCGCCGCGCTGGTCGCCGTCGCGATGTTGCCCGCGAACGCGTCCAGCCACCGTGAAGCGCCGCTCATCAGCCAGGACCCGATGGCGGACAACACGGACCTGTACGCGTTCCGCAGCCCCGATCGCCCCGACACGGTGACGATCGTCGCCAACTACATTCCGCTCGAGGCGCCGGCCGGCGGTCCCAACTTCCCGGCGTTCGACGACACGGTCCTCTACGAGATCCACATCGACAACGACGGCGACTCGAAGGAAGACCTCACGTATCAGTTCCGCTTCCACACCGAAACGCGCGATCCGGACACGTTCCTCTACAACACCGGGCCGATTGCGTCGCTGACCGATCCCTCCTGGAATCGACCGCAGACCTTCACCGTGAAGCTCGTACGACACGGCGGCGACGGGGATGCGCGCGCGGAGGTGCTCGGC
Organism: Acidobacteriota bacterium; assembly: GCA_003223775.1. Classification (GTDB taxonomy): domain Bacteria; phylum Acidobacteriota; class Vicinamibacteria; order Vicinamibacterales; family CAVVIG01; genus QHWK01. Next base: position 591 of record QHWK01000294.1, on the reverse strand, counting down.
CGCGGCCTTCCAACGCCTCCCGACAACATCGGCCCGCGATCGACGCCCGACTATGACGCGCTCGCGGCCGGAGCGGTGACGACGCTCCGCGGCGGCGTGACGGTCTTCGCCGGCCAGCGCGACGATCCGTTCTTCGTCGATCTCGGATCGATCTTCGATCTGGCGGGGCTGCGCCCGTTCAATCCGCTGCACGCGATCCCGCTGCCCGACGAGCCGGGACGCGACGCGGTCGCGCGCTACAACACGCACACGATCGCGATGCAGATCCCGATCGCGCAAATCGTCCGCGGCGGCCACCCGACGATCGGCGTCTACGCCAGCGCGAGCCGTCGCGAAGTCCGCATCCTGCGGCGCGACGGCACGACGGACACGGAGGGGCGCTTCGTCGAGGTGTCGCGCCTCGGCGAGCCGCTGATCAACGAGGCGGTGATTCCGCTCGGCCGGAAGGATTTCTGGAACCGCTCGGAGCCCGAAGACGACGCGCAGTTTGCGAGCTTCTACACGAGCCCCGAGGTGTCGCGGCTCGAGAACCTGCTCTACGGCAGCGCACTCGCGCCGATCGACGTCACGAGCGCCGATCGACGTCACGAG
>QHWK01000166.1 GCA_003223775.1 Acidobacteriota bacterium | reverse complement strand
GATTCCGTTCCTCGGGCCCTGGGCGAACCGGCTCGACGAGCAGGCGTTCTACGCGAACGGGAACAGGTACGCCTTCGACATGGCGCTCGGAAACGTGCGCGGCGCGATCCCGATCCACGGATTCTTGACGACGAACACGCACTGGCGGGTCGTCGAGGTGAAGGCGGACTCGAACGCGGCGTGGACGACGAGCCGGCTCGAGTTCTTCCGCCAGCCGGCGTGGATGAAGCAGTGGCCCTTCGCGCACACGATCGAGATGACCCACCGGCTGCAGGACGGCGCGCTCGAGGTGCGGACGAAGATCCTCAACCAGAGCGACGAGGCGATGCCAATCGCGATCGGCTTCCACCCGTACTTTCAGCTCGCCGACTCGCCGCGCGACCAATGGACCGTCGCCGTCGCCGCGCGCACGCACTGGCTGCTGACGCCGGAGAAGATTCCGAGCGGCGAGACCGAACCGATCGAACGCTTCCTGCCGAAGGCGTCGGCGGCGCCGCTCGCGAGCTACAACCTGGACGACGTGTTCGGCGATCTCGTGCGCGACGCGCAGGGACGCGCCACGACGACGATTGCCGGCGCCTCCGAGCGCCTCGACATCGTCGTCGGCCCGAACTACCGCGCCGTCGTCGTCTGGTCGCCGAAGGGCAGCAGCTTCGTCTGCGTCGAGCCGATGGCCGGCATCACCGACGCGACGAACCTCGCGCAGAAGGGTATCTACAAGGAACTGCAGACCGTGCCGGGCGGCGGGACGTGGGAAGAGAGCTTCTGGATCCGCCCGCGCGGATTCTGAGCGGGCGCCGTCGCGGTAATGAAGAATTTGGAATTTAGAATTTGGAATTCGTTGTCACGCCGTGATCACGCATTCCAAATTCCAAATTCCAAATTCCAAATTCCAAATTATCCGGGCGGCCAGTGCAGACTCCGGCCGCCTAGAAGATGCAGGTGGATGTGAAACACCGTCTGGCCTGCGTCGCGGTTCGTGTTGAACACGGTGCGATACCCGGCGGTGATGCCGCGCTCCTTCGCGATCGCGGCGGCGCGGCGCACGACCTCGCCCACAATCTCATCGTCGCCCTGCGACAGCTCGTCGAGTGATGCGATGTGCCGCTTCGGCACGACGAGGACGTGCGTCGGCGCCTGCGGATTGATATCGTTGAACGCGAGCACGCGATCGTCTTCGTAGACGATCGACGCCGGGATCTGTCGCTCGATGATCTTGCAGAAGAGGCAGTCGGCCACGCGCGCGATTCTACTTCTTCCGCGCGACGGCCGTGCGGGCGATGCCGTCGAGATCGCGGCGTACATCGACGAGCTCGAGGTCGGGCGACGCCGCGAGCAGATCCTCGATCTCGACGTCCTGGCCGAACCCGAACTCGAAAATGAGCGAGCCGCCGCTCCGCAGGCGCCGCGGCGCGTCGGCGACGAGGCGCGTGACGAGCGACAGGCCGTCCACGCCGCCGAAGAGCGCGACTGCCGGCTCGTGATCGCGGACCTCCGGCTGCAGCGCCGCCGCCGCGCAATCGACGACGTACGGCGGGTTCGCGACGATCGCGTCGAACGGGCCGTCCACGCCGTCCAGCAGGTCCGTCTCGTGGAAGACGACGCGCTCCCAGACGCCGTGCCGCCGGGCGTTCCGCTGCGCGACATCGAGCGCTTCGGTCGAGATGTCGGTCGCGGCGACTGACGCGCGCCGCCACTCGTGCGCGATCGCGACGGCCACGCATCCGCACCCGGTGCAGACGTCGGCGATCTTCAGCGCGGCATCGCGATCGGGAAAGCGATCGAGCACCGCTTCGACGATGAGCTCGGTGGACGGGCGTGGAATCAGCACGGCCGGCGAGACCTCGAAATCGAGGCCCCAGAACTCGCGCGCGCCGACGATGTAGGCGAGCGGCTCGCGGGTGGCGCGCCGCGCGACGAGCGAGTCGTACCGCGCCCCGAAGCCGTCGGGCTCCGCCGACTGCGCGTCGGTCAGGAAGCGCTCGGTCGTCCAGCCGAGGACGTGCTGCGCGAGCAGCCGCGCACCGAGCTCCGATTCGGTGTGCGAGATGCCGGCATCGAGCAGCCGCTGCCGCGCGGCGCTCACGCGTCGATGAATGCTCACGAGACCGCCGAAGCGTCCTTCAGCTTCTCGGATTGATAGTGGGTGATCACGTTGTCGAGCAGCTCGGCGAGATCGCCGTTGAGCACGTCCGCGAGCCGGTGCGTCGTGAAGTTCACGCGGTGATCCGTGATGCGGTTGTCCTTGAAGTTGTAGGTGCGGATCTTCTCGGAGCGCTCGCCGGTGCCCACCTGGCTGCGGCGATCTTTCGCGATCGCCTCCTGCTGCTTCCGCAGCTCCATCTCGTAGAGGCGCGAGCGCAGCACCTTCATCGCCTTCGCGCGGTTCTTGATCTGCGACTTCTCGTCCTGCTGCGAGACGACGACGCCGGTGGGGATGTGCGTGATGCGGACGGCGGAATACGTCGTGTTCACGCTCTGGCCGCCGGGCCCGCTCGAGCAGAACGTGTCGATGCGGAGATCCTTCTCGTTGATCTGGACGTCGACGTCCTCGGCCTCCGGCAGCACCGCGACGGTGATGGTCGACGTGTGGACGCGGCCGCTCGCCTCGGTCGCCGGCACGCGCTGCACGCGGTGGACGCCGCTCTCGTATTTCAGCTTGCTGTAGACGCCGCGCCCCTCGATGGTCGCGATCACTTCCTTCAGCCCGCCGACGCCGGTGTCGCTCGTCGACATCACCTCGAGCCGCCAGCCGTTGCGTTCGGCGAACTTGCTGTACATGCGGAACAGATCCGATGCGAAGAGCGCCGCTTCGTCGCCGCCGGTGCCGGCGCGGATCTCGAGGACGACGTTCTTCTCGTCGTTCGGGTCCTTCGGGATGAGGAGCACCTTCAGCTCGGCGACGAGCGCGTCACGGCGCGCGACCAGCGCCTTGAGCTCCTGTTTCGCGAGATCGCGCATGTCCGCGTCGCTGGACCCGGCGAGCTCCTCGGCGCCCGAGATGTCGGCCGCGACGCTCTTGTACTCGCGGTACTTTTCGACGAGCGGCTCGACGTCGGCCAGCGCCTTGGCGTGCTTCCGGTACTCCGCGGCGTCGCTCTGCACTTCGGACGTGCCGAGGCGGGCCATCAGCTGCTCGTACCGCTGTTCTTCCGACGCGAGTTTGTCGAACATATCGTCACGACGTCGAACGCAGAGCTCGCGGAGCCCGCAGACAGTATTTGTCTGCGTGTTCTGCGTTGATCGTCGTCATCCCCCAGATACAGGCGGCAGGAACGCGATTTCGTCGCCCTCGGCGACGCGTGTGTCCATGCGCGCGTAGTCGGCGTTGACGGCGGTCGAGATCGACCGCTCGTAGCCGGTCAGCTCGGGAAACTCGCGCGCGAGATCGCGCCAGATTTCTCCGATGGTCGCACCTGGCGCCGTGTCGCGCGCGAGCTCGGCGGCGCCCGTGATGTCGCGCAGCCGTGCGAACAGCCGCACCGTTACGCGCATGCGAGCCGCTCCGCTTCCGCCCGCGCCCCCTCGTCGTCCGGGTTGGCCGTTGCGCCCTCGACCCAGACGTCGCCGCCGTCGAAAAACTCGCGCTTCCAGACCGGCGCGATCTGCTTCACCCGCTCGATCGCGTAGCGGCAGGCCGCGTAGGCGTTGCCGCGGTGCGGCGACCGCACGACGATGGCGATGCTCGCCTCGCCGATCTCGAGACGGCCGACGCGGTGATGGAGCGCCAGCCGCGCGTCGGGCCAGCGCGCCGCCGCCTCGCGCCCGATCCGCTCGAAGGCCTTCAGCGCGAGCGGCTCGTACGCCTCGTACTCCAGATAATGGACGCGCCGACCCATGTTGTGGTTGCGCACGAGGCCGAGAAACGTCACGACGGCGCCGTCCGAGTCCGCGGAGTCCGACGCCGCGCCCGCGAGCGTTGCCGCGATACGGTCCACCTCGAGCGGCGCCGCGCCGATCGCGAACAGCGGAGTCACACGTCCAGTATACCGATGTAGGGCGGCGCTTTCAGGGTCGCCACCGATGTCGAGCGACCCTTTCAGGTCGCGCGGCGAGGCTGAAAGCCTCGCCCTACAACGCCGAGATGTAGGGCGACCCTTTCAGGGTCGCCGCGGCGAAGCTGAACGCCTCGCCCTACAACGCACGCGAGCGCGATTCCCAGAAGTGATCGAGCGGGCCGCGCCCGTGGCCGATGCCCGGCGCGTGCGCGATCGCCCCCGCGACGTACCGCTGCGCGCGCGCGGCCGCGTCGGCCAGCGAATGACCGAGCGCGAGCCCCGCGGCGACCGCTGACGCAAACGTGCAGCCGGTGCCGTGCGTGTGCGGGCTGTCGACCCGCGCGACCCGATACTCGACGAACGTATCGCCGTCGAGCACGAGATCCTCGACCGTGCCCCCGTCGGCCATCGCCGCCGCGCCGTGCCCGCCGGTGATGATCACGGCCGCGGCGCCCATCTCCTGGATGCGCCGCGCCGCGGCGCGCGTGTCGGCCGGCGTCGTGATGCGCACGCCGCTCAGCGCTTCGGCTTCGGGGATGTTCGGCGTGACGACGCGCGCGAGCGGAATCAACGCCTCGCGCAGCGCCGCAACGCCGTCGTCGTCGAGCAGGCGAGAGCCGCTCGACGAGACGAGGACCGGATCGAGGACGACGAGCGGAAGGTCGAGCTCTTCGATCGCCGCGGCAACCGCCTCGACGATGGCGCTCGTCGCGAGCATGCCGATCTTGGTCGCGGCGATGTCGAGATCGCCCGCGAGCGCTTCGATCTGCGCCGTGACGAGATCGGCCGAGAGCGGCGCGACGCCGTCGACGCCCTTCGTGCTCTGCACGGTGATCGCCGTGATCGCGCTCGCGCCGTACACGCCGAACGCGGCGAATGTTTTCAGGTCCGCCTGGATGCCGGCGCCGCCGCTCGGATCGCTGCCGGCAATTGTCAGCGCTGTACGCATACGCTAAGATCCGCGGTCATGTATCCCACACTGCTCGACGCCGTCACGACCCGGTCCGATTCCCGCTATCGGGCGGCCGAACAGGCTGGTGCCGTCCTCTTTGTGACGGTGCTCACGGCCATTGCGGCGCAGATCAGCGTGCCGCTGCCGTTCACGCCGGTGCCGTTCACGTTCCAGCCGATGGTCGTGCTCGTCGGGGCGGCGGCGCTCGGCTCGCGCCGCGGCTCCGCGAGCCAGATTCTGTATCTCATGCTTGGGATCGCCGGGCTTCCGGTGTTCGCCGCGTCGCCGATGCTGCCGCAGGGCGTCCTGCGGCTGGCCGGTCCGACCGGAGGGTACCTCATGAGCTACCCGCTCGCGGCGTTCGCCGCCGGCTGGCTCGCGGAGCGCGGTTTCGATCGGCGGTACGCGACGTTCGTGCTCGCGATGGCGTGCGGGCTTGCGATCGTCTTTGCGGGCGGCGTGCTGTGGCTCGCCGCGGGGACGCAGCCGGCGCGCGGCCTCTCGGCGGCGCTCGCGGCCGGCTTCTATCCGTTCATCGTGGCTGATGTGGTAAAGCTCTTCGTCGCGGCGAGCGTGATGCCGGGGCTGTGGCGAATTAAGAACGCAAAGTAAGCAAAGACCGCGGAGACGCAGAGCTGCTCTGCGCCTTCGCGAGCTTTGCCCCCTTTGCGTTCTTATCTTCTCCGGAACACCAGCATGTAGACGAACGGCGGGTACTCCTCGCGTCCGACGAGCTGCAGGCCTGCCGAGCGCGCGGCCGCGATCACGGCCTCGGGCTTGACACGCTGGTTGGCCGCCGGACCAGGGCCGCCGTTGCCGGGCGTCCAGTCCACGACGCCCAGACGCCCCTGCGGCTTGAGCGATCGCGCCACGTTCCCGAGCAGCGTGACGATCAGCGTCGGCTCCTCCGGCACGTCCATTTCCTGAAACGCATCGGCGATGAGGACCGCGTCGAGGCCTTCGGGCAGACGCGGGTCGCTCGGCGTGCCGAGCACGGTCTTCACGTTCGCGAGATTCTCGTTCTGCATCCGGCGATTGATCGCTTCGAGCATCGCCGGCTGGATGTCCTCGGCGTAGACGAGGCCGTTCGGTCCCACGCGCCGCGCCAGCCGCAGCGTGAACCAGCCGCCCGCCGCGCCGAGCTCGGCGACTCTCGACCCCTCAGCGACGCCGAGCGCGTCCATGATCTGATCCGGCTTCTGCCACTGATCGCGATCCGGCGCCTCGAGCAGCCCGAGATCCTGCGGCTGAAACAACCGGCCCTTGCTTTGCGCGCGTGGACTCTGGGCGTGGAGCCGGCCGGGCGGGCCGGGCAGGCCGGGCGGGCCGGGCAGGCCGGGCAGGCCGGGCAGGCCAGGAGGGCAAGACACAAAGGCACAAAGAAGAAGCGTCCTAATCACTTACGCGTCCGACCGGCTTGACCCGCCGGACCTGCCTGGCCCACCTGGCCCGCCTGACCCGCCCGGCCTGTCTCCGCGCCGACGATTCCGCCGCGCGTCATCGCATCGACCGAGAGGATCTCGTCAAGCTGCTTCGCGTCCAGCAGGCCGCGCTCGAGGACGAGCTCGCGGATCGTCCTGCCGGTCTTCACCGCTTCCTTCGCGATCTCCGCCGTGGCCGCGTATCCGATGTACGGGCTGAGCGCCGTTGCCGCGGCGGTGCTGCGCTCGAGCAATTCGCGCGCGCGGCGCTCGTCGGCGGCGATACCGTCGACGCACCGCGTGCGGAACGTCTCCATCGCGTTCCGCATGATGGTGGACGCGTGCACGGCGTTCCACGCGATCACGGGCATCATCACGTTCAACTCGAGCTGGCCCGCCTCGCACGCGATCGCGACGGTTGCGTCGCAGCCCATCACCTGGAAGCACACCTGGTTCATCATCTCGGGCACTGACGGATTCACTTTGCCCGGCATGATCGACGATCCCGGTTGCACGGCGGGGAGCGCGATCTCCGCCAGGCCCGCGCGCGGCCCCATGCTGAGGAGCCGCAGATCGCTCGCCACCTTGCCGACTTCGACCGCGAGGCGCCGCATCGCGCTCGAATACGCGAGCACGTCGCCCATGCTCTGCGTCACGCGAAAGAGGTTCGTCGCCGGACGAAGCGTGAGCCGCGTGGAGCGCGCCAGGTTGTCGACGACGAGGCGGCGGTAGTCGTCGCCGGCATTGAGGCTCGTGCCGACGGCGGTCGCGCCGATGTTCAGCTCCTCCAATTGCCCGGCGGCCGAGACGACGTCTTCGGCGCCGCGGCGCACGCACGCGGCGTAGCCGCTGAACTCCTGACCGAGCGTGATCGGCACCGCGTCCTGCAGGTGCGTGCGGCCCGTCTTCAGCACGCCCGCGAACGCATCGGCCTTGCGCGCGAGGCTCTCGGCCAGCGCATGCGCCGCCGCGGCGAGCGGCGCGGCGCCCAGCAGCAGCGCGAGCCGCGTCGCCGTCGGGAACACGTCGTTGGTCGACTGTCCCATGTTGACGTGATCGTTCGGATGGACCTTTTTGTAGCTGCCGAGCGGCTCGCCGAGGATCTCGCCGGCGCGGTTGGCGAGCACCTCGTTCGCGTTCATGTTGTGCGACGTGCCGGCGCCCGCCTGATACACGTCGACGACGAATTGATCGCGCAGCGCGCCGCCGAGGATCTCGTCGGCGGCGGCGACGATCGCGTCGGCCACCGCGCGGTCGAGCCGTCCGAGCGAGGCGTTCGCCTGCGCCGCCGCCTTCTTGATCAGGATCGTGGCGGTGACGAGATCCGGCGCCGCGCGCAGTCCGCTGATCGGGAAGTTCTGGACGGCGCGCGCCGTCTGCACGCCGTAGTACGCGCGCGCGGGCACCTGCAGATCGCCGAGCGGATCGCGTTCGGTGCGAAACACCTTGTGTGCAGCGCGAGGCCTTCAGCCTCGCCAGGCGACCCTGAAAGAGTCGCCCTACATCCGATTTGACTGCCGACTGCCGACCGACTCGGGTTCAGTATACTGCCCGCTATGCCGCCCACGTTCTTCGACAGCGTGCTCGACCTCATCGTCAGGACGTCGACGGATCTGCCGCCCGACGTGCGCGCCGCGATGAGCACCGCGATGACGGCCGAGCCGGAGGGGACGCGCTCGTCGCAGGCGCTGACCATCATCGCGCAGAACATCGACCTTGCCGTCGACAACGAAGGCGCCATCTGCCAGGACACCGGCATGCCGACCTTCGAGGTGCACGCGCCGGTCGGCGCGAACCAGATCGACATGCGGCGGCAGATTCGCGAGGCGATCGCGGAGGCGACGCGGCGCGGCAAGCTGCGGCCGAACTCCGTCGATTCGATCACCGGCAAGAACTCGGGCGACAACCTTGGACCCGGCACCCCGATCGTCCACTTCGAACAATGGGAGCGCGACGCGATCGAGGTGAAGCTGATTCTGAAGGGCGGCGGCTGCGAGAACACGAACGCGCAGTATGCGCTGCCGGTCGATCTCGCGCACCTCGGACGCGCCGACCGCAATCTCGACGGCGTGCGCAGGTGCATCCTCCACGCGGTGTGGAACGCGCAGGGGAAGGGCTGCGCGCCGGGCGCCGTCGGCGTCTGCATCGGCGGCGATCGCACCTCCGGCTACACACATGCCAAGGAGCAGCTCTTCCGCACGCTCGACGATATCAATCCCGATCCGCGGCTCGCCGAGCTCGAGGCGTCGATCATGGGCACCGTGAACGATCTCGACATCGGCACGATGGGCTTCGGCGGCAAGGTGACGCTCATCGGCTGCAAGATCGGCGCGCTCAATCGACTGCCCGCGAGCTTCTTCGTCTCCGTCGCGTACGACTGCTGGGCGTTTCGCCGCCTCGGCGTCGAGCTGAACGCGCGCACCGGCGCGATCGAGAAGTGGCTGTATCGCGATCCGTCGCATCCGATCATCCCGATGCTCGATCAATCCGGCATCACGCGCACCGGACGCGAGGTGCGGCTGCAGGCGCCGCTCACGGCGGAGGCGGTGCGATCGCTGAAGGTCGGCGACGTCGTGCTCGTGTCGGGGCCGATGTTCACCGGCCGCGACGCCGTGCACGCGCATCTGATGAAGCACGAGCCGCCCGTCGATCTCCGCGGCTCGGTCCTCTACCACTGCGGTCCCGTCGTCGCGAAAGATGGCGACCTCTGGCGCGTCACCGCCGCCGGCCCTACGACGAGCATTCGTGAGGAGCCGTATCAGGGAGAGATCATCCGGCGCTACGGCGTCCGCGCGGTGATCGGGAAGGGCGGCATGGGCGCGAAGACGCTGGCCGCGATGAAGGAGCACGGCGCGGTGTACCTGAACGCGATCGGCGGCGCCGCGCAGTTCTACGCGCGGTCGATCAGGAAAGTCGACGGCGTGTCGCTGCTCGAGTTCGGCACGCCCGAGGCGATGTGGCACCTGACGGTCGAGGACTTCCCCGCGATCGTGACGATGGACGCGCACGGCAACAGCCTGCACAAGGACATCGAGCAGGAGTCGGGCGAGCATCTCGCGGCGATCGGCGGATAACACCGCCCTACATCTTCTTCGCGAACGCCTTCAGCGCGGGGCGCCGGTAGCCGTGCTCCATCGCGGCGACGTCGAGATCGGTCGTCTCGATGTCTGAGATCGACAGCAGCGGGAACGCGGACAGCTCCGGCAGATCGATCGTCTTCAGGTAGCCGCCGCACGCGCTGCAGACCTCGACGCGCCGATCTTTCCGCTCTTCGTTCGGCGCGGCGGTGACGAACTTCTCTCCCGCGTCGCCGCAGTAGATGCATGCGTAGGTCGTCAGCTCCCACGCGCCGGCGCAGAACGAGCAGCGCAGCGTGCGATGGCCGTGCACGACTTCGGCGACGGCGGGCCACGACCCGCATGCGGGGCAGTAGCCGCGATCCCACCGATCGAGCGCCGCGTCGAGATCGGCGGTCGCGCCGCCGAGGAGCAGGCGCTGCAGCGCGTGCACGAAAGGGCTGACGGCGAGCTCGGCGACGAGCCAGAGCAGATCGGGCGAGAGCCCGCGGTGCACCGCCGCCGTGCGCAGCGCCGCCTGATCGCGCTGCAACGATGCGGTGAGGAGCGATGCGGCGTCGATCGCGCCGTCGGCAATCGCAGACCTGATGTGCTCCGCCGCCTCGCCAGCGCCGCCGGCCGCGAGCGCCTCGCAGCACTGGAGCAGCGGCGGCGCGAGGGCGGCCACCGGGAGCGGTATCGGCTCGCCCGCGAGCGCGGGGACGCCTCGCCCGAGCTTGGCGGCGAGGTACTTCCCCGGCAGCGACAGCCGCGGCAGACGGCCGCCGTCGAGGACGACCGCGGCGTCCAGCACATGGCCGAGGAGCCGCTTCTGCAGCGCCAGCGCCGGCTCCAGATCGGGCCGCGCCTCCCGCACGCGCCGCCATCGGGTCTCGGCCAGTTCCGTCAGTTTTGCGCGGGAAAGTGCGGGGATCGGGACGTAGGGCATGCCGCGGACCCTGCAGTATACCAACCGCTTCTTGGTATAATGCGGACATGATCAATGTATCGGAGACCGCCGCCTCCAAAATCAACGAGTTGCTGGCGGAAGAGAACAAGGCGGGAAGCGGCCTGCGCGTCTTCGTCCAGGGCGGCGGCTGCTCCGGCTTTCAATATGGGCTGATGATCGAGGAGAACGGCCAGGGCGCGGGCGACCAGATCTTCGAGTCGCACGGCGTGAAGCTGTTCATCGATCCGATCAGCATCCGTTACCTCGCCGGAGCCGAAGTCGACTTCGTCGACACGATCACCGGCGGCGGCTTCACGATCAAGAATCCGAACGCGACGTCGACCTGCGGCTGCGGTCAATCTTTCTCCGTTGAGTAATTGGCGCTCGATCTTTCGAGCATTCGCCCGCCGGGCGGTAAACGCTCCACCAAACGCGATCGCATCCTGAACGTGTTCCTGCGGCAGGAGGGACACGTCAGCGCCGATGAGCTCGTGGCGCTCGTCCACCGCGATGCGCCCGGTGTCGGCCGCGCGACCGTCTACCGGACGCTGCAGTGGATGGTCGGCGCGGGCCTCGCGCGCAAGGTCGATTTCGGCGAGGGGCGCTTCCGCTTCGAGCCGTCGTACCGCCATCCGCGACACTTTCACCTCGTTTGCAGCGTCTGTCACCGCTCGTCGGAGTTTCTCAGCTCCGACGTCGAATCGTTGATGGAAGAGATCGCCGCAGCGCGCCAGTTCACGCCGACGCAGTCGGTCGTGCAGATCTTCGGCACGTGCGAGGAGTGCCGGACCGGCCGCAAAACGCCGTCGCTCGACGGATCGACGACGGCGCTCGTGTTCGCGCGCGACGCGCTGCGGATGGCGATCGCGACCGAGCGCAGCGGCCTCGATTTCTACACGCGCGCCGCCAAGCTCACGTCCGACGCGCGCGGCCGCGCGGTCTTTCAGAAGCTGGCCGCCGAAGAGAAAGAGCACCTGTCGACGCTGCAGAAGCGGTACACGCAGCTCGCCGCGCAGGATCCGAATCTGGAATCGCGTCCGACCTTCCTGTTCTTCAAGGGCGCCGCCAGCGGGCTCTTCGCGGCCGGCGCCGAGCAGCTGCGCAAGGGAGTCGACGATCAGCAGGCGCTGCTCATCGGCATCCGCTGCGAGCGCGGCTCGCACCAGTTCTTCAAGCGATACGGCGAGCGGTTCGAAGACTCCGAGGGGAAA
>QHWK01000293.1 GCA_003223775.1 Acidobacteriota bacterium | reverse complement strand
ACTCCGCGCCGTCAGCGGACGCGGAAGTTCGTACGCCATCGCACGTCTTCGCGACGGCGTGTCGTTCGAACAAGCCGCGAGCGAGATGCGTCGCATCTTCGCCGATCTCGAGCGCGAATTCCCGCAGCTCAACGCCCGGCGCACGGTGATGCTCCTGTCACTGCAGGAGCAGATGGTTGGAGAGGTCCGGCCGGCGTTGCTCGCACTGATGGCGGCAGTTGGATTGGTGCTGCTCGTCGGCTGCGTCAACGTGGCGAACCTGCTGTTGGCGCGCAGCGCCGCGCGCGAGCGCGAAATTGGACTGCGCACCGCGTTGGGTGCCCGGCGCGGGCGGCTGGTGCGTCAGATGCTGACGGAGAGTCTTGTCCTTGCCGCGGGCGGCGGGCTCGCCGGACTGGGCGTCGCGGCGCTCTGTCATCGCGGCCTGCTAATGCTCGTGAGCGATCGGATCCCGGTGCCGCGGCTGGACCAGATGTCGCTGGATCTGCGGGTTGTCGCCTTCACCCTGGTGGCCGCGCTTGTAACGGGCGTCGCGTTCGGCGTCGTTCCCGCATTCGTCTCGACCAGCCACGCCGGCGACGCGATACGCGAGGGCGGGCGTCACGGCGGCGGCCGCCGGCTGCATCGCGTGCTCCGTTCGCTCGTCGTCGTCGAGGTCGCGCTGTCGCTCGTGCTGTTGGCTGGCGCCGGTCTACTGATGCGAAGCATGGTGAAACTCCAGGCCGTCGACCTCGGATTCCGCGTCGACGGCGTGCTCACCGCGAGCGTGCAGCTGCCGACGTCGCGCTACGACTTCCTGGCATCGGGCGCCCTGTTTCGCGATTCGATGACGAGAATCGCCGCACTCCCAGGCGTCCAGTCGGTCGCGGGAGCGTCGTGCATGCCGCTTCCGTTTCCCTGCATCGGTACGAGCTTCTGGCGCGTCGATCAGCCGCGGCCAGCGGACGGACAGCTCCCGACGAGCCACGTCCGGCCGGTCACGCCGGGCTTCTTCACCACGTTGGGCATTCGACCGGTTGCCGGACGCGATTTCTCCGATTCCGACACGGCCGACTCGACGCCGGTCGCGATCGTCAGCCAGCAGGTGGCTCGCAGCCAGTTCGCGGATGGCTCACCTCTGGGCCGGCGACTCCGAATCAACGTCAATCATGCCAACGGCAGGGAAGACGTGGAGTGGACGATCGTCGGCGTGGTCGGCAACATGCGATCAGCGCTTGACGGACCCCTTCAGCAGACAATCTTCATTCCCAAGACGCAGCGTCCGGGAGGCAACATGACGTACTTCGTGCGTACGCGCCAGGATCCGCTCGCGCTCGCATCAAGCGTGGCCGGTGTCGTGCACGCGATGGAACCGGAAGCGCCCGTCGATATCCGCACCCTCAACGACGTCGTCGGCCGCACGATCGCACGTCCGCGCGCGATCTCAGTGCTGGGCAGCGTCTTCGCCCTCGTAGCGCTTGTGCTCGCAGCGGTCGGCGTGTATGGCGTCATGGCGTACTCGGTGAAAGAGCGGACCCAAGAGATCGGTGTGCGCATGGCGCTGGGCGCGTCCGCGGCATCGGTGTTCCGGCTGGTGCTGAGTCAGGCGCTGCGCCTGGTCCTCGCCGGCGTTGCGACCGGGCTCTTGGCCGCTGTCGCGCTGACGCGCCTGCTTGCGGGATTGCTGTTCGAGGTCGAACCGCTCGATCCGGTGACGTTTGCTGCGACGTCGCTCGCTCTGCTCACCATCGCCACAGTCGCGGCGTACTTGCCCGCGCGGCGCGGGATGCGAATGGCTCCTGTCGACGCGCTCCGGACAAATTAGTACGCTGGTTCGGGATCAGAGCTTCGCCTGTGGAGTGGTCCAATGTTCGGACTGTTCTCCTCGTCACGCGCCAATGGTGCCGGTTACGAGCTCGCCCGCCGGCTCGTAGGTGGCGATGATCACGCCGGCGTCGCCGACGCGGCTCTTCACGACCTTCCAGGTGGCCGAATGCGTGCCCTCGGCGAACAATCGCTTGCCGGTGCCGATCGTCACGGGATGCGTCCAGACGTGCATGCGGTCGACGAGCTGTTCCCGAAGCAGCGTCTGGATCAGGTTGCCGCTGCCCCAGACGATCATGTCCGGGCCATCCTCCGCCTTCAGCCTGCGGAGCGCGGCGGGCACGTCGCCCGAGACCACCTTCGTGTTCACCCAGTCGGGCTCGAAGGGCTCGTGCGACACGACGTACTTGGTCGCCTCGTTGAACGGCTTCGCGATCGCGTTGTGCGGATCTTGCTTCGGCCAGAAGCCCGCGAAGATGTTGTAGGTAGTGCGTCCGAGCAGCATCGCGAACGGCGGCTTCACAAACTCCTTGAGGGCCTCGCCCAACGAGTCGTCCATGACGTGAGCCTGCCATCCGCCGTACTTGAACCCGCCGGACGTGTCCTCCTCCGGTCCGCCCGGCGCCTGCATGACGCCGTCTAGCGTGACGAAGGTCGTGGTGATGATCTTCCGCATATCAGATTCCTTCGTGAATAAAGGCGTCGCCGCCTCCGGTCGATGTCCCCCGCTAGTGTGGGCCGGCCTCGCTTCCGTTGGTAGTCGATCGAAGGCGGTCGCAATCGACAGAGTCAGGGCGCCGGCGCGAGGTCAGGAATCAGAGCGGCGTTTTCGTTAGTGAGCTACGAAGTGGTCTACAGCATCGTCCAGCCGCTCGGCAACGTGGCTCGGCCGATCGAGCGTCCTTGCAGTCGGTGCGCAGGTGGCATCCAACGTGGGGAGCGACCCCTGTCGTTGGAGTTGCCCGGTCGTGGCGATTGCCCCATATTGGCTCGACTAGCGCCAGCCGATTGCGCGGTTCCCCAGGGCCGCGTCTTGCGGTCAGTTGAAGTCCGACGATAGCATCGACAAATGAACGCAGCACGTATCCATCGTTTTGGTTCGCCCGATGTCATCGTGGTTGAGGACATACCTCGTCCCGTTCCGGCGATGAGAGAGGTGCTGGTCCGGGTCGCAGCGTCGGGAGTCGCGCCTTGGGATGCACTGATTCGCCAGGGCAAGAGCAAAGTGAGTCCGCAGCCGCCGCTGACGCTCGGTTCGGATTTCGCCGGTGTCGTGGAAGCAGTCGGACCGGGCGTCAGTCACTTCAACAGCGGTGATGAAGTCTACGGCGTCACGAACCCGCAGTTTGTTGGAGCGAATGCGGAGTATGCAATTGCCTCCGCAAGCATGATTGCCCCGAAGCCGTTGCGCCTAAGCAGCCTTGAAGCCGCGTCACTGCCGGTCGTCGCGGTGACGGCATGGCAAATGTTGTTCGAGCATGCACGTCCAGAAGTCGGTCAAACTGTTCTGATTCTCGGTGCGGCAGGCAACGTCGGCGCCTTCGCGGTCCAGTTTGCCGCGAACGCGGGCTTCCACGTTGTTGCCGTCGTCGGGACTAACGACGTGGAATACGCTCGAAGTCTCGGCGCTACAGATGTGATCGACTATCGAACGAGCGATTTTGCGGACGTTGTGCGTTCGGTTGACGTGGTGATCGACACGGTCGGCGGCGACACTCGTGAACGTGCGGTCACCGTGCTGAAACCAGGCGGAATTCTCGTCACGGTCGTTTCCACGGACTTCGTGCCCGCGCGTTCGGATATC
>QHWK01000292.1 GCA_003223775.1 Acidobacteriota bacterium | reverse complement strand
CGCAGAATGAGCCGGGCGGCCTGCCAGAGGAGCGGCGAGGCGAGGACGACGAACACGCCGGCGATCCGCAGCGCCGCGGCTGCAGCCCACCGAATCCCGGGCGAGGGATGGACGTGAATCCGCGGCCGCCACGTGGCAATCGCGCAGGTCGCGAGCGCGATCCACATCACGGTGAGGGCGTTCTGCGGCGTGCGCGCCGAGATCGCCTGCGCGCCGGCCGACACCGTCGTCCCGCCTGTGGCGGCGATCGCCGCCGCGACGACGGCCGCGAGGACGGCAACGGCCGCCGATGCAGCGCGGAGGCGCCTGGCTGACGGCGGCATCGGCGTCGGCGATCGCGACACGCTCAACGCGCCGGTTGACGCGATCGCGTACACGGCCGTGAAGAAGCAGAGATAGACGACGTAGTAATACACGGTGTAGGCGGTCGCCGCGAGGACGACGCCTGCGGCGACGGCGGACGCGGCGGATCGTCGATCGACTGCGCGCCGCAGCGCCAGCGCGTACAGCGGCAAGGGCCACGCGGCGACGAGATCGAAGTGGCCGAGGAGGTGGACCGCCACGTACGGCGACAAGCCGAAGACGATCGCGGCGACGACCGCCGCCCGCCTTGCCGCGCTCCGCCGCGCCACATCGATCCTGGATCCGATCCTGGATCCGATCCTGGATCCGATCCTGGATCGATCCAGGATCGATCCAGGATCGCTGCGGGGACCGAGGATGCTCCGCGCGAGCGCGTACATGCAGGCCATGTTCGCGAACACGTACGCGATCAGCAGGACGTTCTGCGCCGCCGCGACGGAGAGGCCGCGCAAGACTGTCGCCGCGACGAAGGCCGGCAGCGCCGTGTGCGGATGATCGACGATCGCCGTGCCGAACGGGTAGAAGAGATAGGTCGTGTGAAAGTAGCGGAGCCCCGGCGTTGCGAGCACGCGACGCATCCACCAGAGGTTCCAGACGAAGCTGAAGTTGTCTCCCGGGTATCCGGGCAGCGCGTCGTCCAGATGACGGACCAGAGGCCAGGTCCAGGCGATCGCTAACGCGGCGAAAGACGCAAAGGGGGCAAAGCCCGCGACCTTTGCCTCCTTCGCGTACTCCACCTACCGCCGGGGCCGCACGACGAGCTCGCCCCGCATGCGGCGGCAGCCGTCCTCGAGCCGCAGGTTGCAGTAGTAGGGGAACGTGCCGGCATGGTCGGCGCGGAACTCGAAGGTCACCGGATGGCCGGGCTCCACGCGCTTCGCGATCCGGTAGGCGTCGATCGTCAGGCTGTGGGCGATGTCGGTGGTGCGCAGGTCGATCTTCACCAGGTCGTCCTGGTTCACCTCGATCCGCGCCGGCTCGAACGCGAAGCGGTGCGCGGTGACCGCGAACGGCTTGGAGGTCGGCCCCTGATCCTGCGCGGTGCAGACGGCGGCGAGGGCCGCGAAGGCCAGCGCGTGCCGGACCGTGTACCGCGCCATGCTCATCAGATTGTACGACGTTCGTACAAGAAAAAAGGCCGCCCCGTGAGGAGCGGCCTTCGTCCAAATCGGTTTCAGTCCCTACTCTTTCTTCGCCGCGGCGGCCCCGGCCTCTTCCTGCAGGAGCGCCTTCCGGCTCAGACGGATCTTTCCCGTGGGATCGATGTTGATCACTTTCACGAGCAGCTGCTCGCCTTCCTTCAGCTCGTCGCGGACGTCCTTCACGCGGTGGTTCGCGATCTCCGAGACGTGCAGCAGGCCGTCGGTGCCGGGCATGATCTCGACGAACGCGCCGAAGTCGGTGATGCGCTGCACCTTGCCCATGTAGGTTTTGTTGAGCTCCGGCGTCGCCGTCAGCTCCTGGATGATCGAGATCGCCTTCTGCGCCGACGCGCCGTCGGCCGACGCCACGTTCACGCGGCCATCGTCCTCGACGTCGATCTTGACGCCCGTCCGCTCGATGATGCTGCGGATCATCTTGCCGCCGGGGCCGATGACGTCGCGGATCTTGTCGACCGGAATGCGGATCGTGACGATGCGCGGCGCGAACGCGGAGATGTTCTGGCGCGACGCCGGCAGCGCCTCCTTCATCTTCTCGAGGATGTGCATGCGGCCGCGGCGCGCCTGGTCGAGCGCCTTCGTCATCACCTCGGTGGTGATGCCCGACACCTTGATGTCCATCTGCAGCGCGGTGATGCCGTCGGCCGTGCCGGCGACCTTGAAGTCCATGTCGCCGTAGTGATCCTCGGCGCCGGCGATGTCGGAGAGCACGGCGTACTTGCCGCTCTTCTCGTCCATCACGAGCCCCATCGCGATGCCCGCCACCGCCTGCTTCAGCGGCACGCCGGCGTCCATCATCGCGAGCGATCCCCCGCAGACCGACGCCATGGACGATGATCCGTTCGACTCGAGGATGTCGGAGACGACGCGGATGGTGTACGGGAAGTTCTCCTCGCCCGGAATCAGCGGCGTGAGGGAGCGCTCGGCGAGCGCGCCGTGGCCGACCTCGCGGCGTCCCGGACCGCGCAGGAACGCGACCTCGCCGACCGAGAACGGGGGGAAGTTGTAGTGGAGCATGAAGCTCTTCCACTGTTCGCCCTCGAAGCTCTCGATCTTCTGGGCGTCTTCCGCCGTCCCGAGCGTGCAGGTGACGAGCGCCTGCGTCTCGCCGCGCGTGAACACCGCCGAGCCGTGCGTCCGCGGCAGCACGCTGGTCTCGATCCAGATCGGCCGCACCTCGTCGAACTTCCGGCCGTCGAGCCGCACGCCGTGCGTCAACACCTCTTCGCGCAGCACGCGCTCCTTGAGGTTCTTGAAGATCTGCTTCGCCTCGAGCTTGCGCACGACCTCGCCCTCGGGGATCGACGCGACGAGATCCTCGAGCACTTGATCGACGCGGTCGTAGTTCTCGAGCTTTCCGCGGATCCGCATCGCCTCGGTGAGCGGCACGAAGACCTTCTCTTCCACCTCGCGGTAGAAGTCGTGGCCGATCTCCTTCTTCTGCACGCCGACCTTCGCCAGGCCCGCTTCCTTTGCGAGGTCGTCGATGCCCGCGACGATCTGCTTGATCGCCGCGTGCGCCGTCTCCAGCGCGCGCACGACCTCCGCTTCGGTGGCTTCCTTCGCGCCGGCCTCCACCATCACGATGCCGTCTTTGCTGCCGGCGACGACGAGGTCGATCTTGCTCTTCTTGCGCTGCTCGAACGTCGGGTTGATGACGTACTGATCGTCGACGAGGCCGACGCGGACGCCGGCGATCGTCTTCGCGAAGGGAATCTCCGAGATCGCCAGCGCCGCCGACGCGCCGGTGATCGCGAGCACGTCCGTGTCGTTCTCCGTGTCCGCCGACAGCACGAGCGCGATGATCTGCGTCTCGTAGCGCCAGCCCGACGGGAACAGCGGCCGGATCGGCCGGTCGATCACGCGGCTCGTGAGGACTTCTTTCTCCGCGGGCTTGCCCTCGCGCTTGAAGAAGCCGCCGGGAATACGGCCCGACGCGTAGGTGTACTCACGGTAATCGACCGTGAGCGGCAGGAAATCGATCCCCTCGCGCGCGTTGGCCGCGCGGCAGGCGGTGACGAGGACCACCGAGTCGCCGTAGCGGACGACGACGGCGCCGTGCGCCTGCTTGGCGAGCTTGCCGGTTTCCAGATGAAGAGTGTGCTGGCCGATGTGAATATCGCGAGTGTGCATACAAAAAAAGTTAACTACTTCCTGATGTTCAGCCGCTTGATCAAATCCGAGTACCGCTGAGCGTCTTTGTGCTTGAGGTAGTCCAGGAGGCGGCGGCGTTTGCCGACGAGCATCAGCAACCCGCGCCGCGAATGGTGATCCTTCGCGTGCGACTTGAAGTGTTCTGTCAGG
>QHWK01000291.1 GCA_003223775.1 Acidobacteriota bacterium | reverse complement strand
GATGATCTCGTCGAGCGCGTCGAAGACCTTCTCGAACCCCTCGAGGAGATGAATCCGCTTCTTCAGCGCGGCGAGCTCGTGCTCGAGCCGCCTGGTGACGACGTCGAGGCGAAAGTGGAGGAAGTGCCAGAGGATCTGCTTCAGATCGAGCCGCTCGGGGCGGCCGACCTCCGGATTCTCGGTCGGGATCAGGCACGTCAGGTTGACGGCGAAGTTGATCTGCAGCGGCGTGTGCTTGAAGAGATACGCCATGATCATCTTCTCGTCGGCGTCCTTCTTCATCTCGAGCGCGATGCGCACGTCCTCCGTCGAGAGGTCCTTTACGTCGAGGAGCTGCGGCAGCTTGCGGCTCAGCACGACTTCGGCGATCCGCTCGACGAGCTGCGACTTGTTCACCGTGTACGGAATGCTGTCGACGTAGACCGTCTTCGTCGAGCGCGTTTCCGGCCCGGTGTCCCAGGTGCCGCGGAGACGGATCGATCCCGATCCCGTCTTGTAGATCTGCTTCAGCTCCTCCTGCGCGTTGAGAATCTGGCCGCCGGTGGGGAAGTCGGGCCCCTTGATGTAGCGACCGAGCTGCGCGCTGCTCAACTCCTCGTTGTCGAGCAGCTTGACGAGCGCCGTGCACACCTCGCCGAGGTTGTGCGGCGGGATGTTGGTCGCCATCCCGACGGCGATCCCCGTCGTGCCGTTGACGAGGAGATTCGGAATGCGCGCCGGCAGGACGACGGGCTCGGTCTTCGTGCCGTCGTAGTTCGGCCGAAAGGCGACCGTCGTCTGCTCGATTTCCGACAGCGTCTCGTCGCTGATGCGCGTGAGGCGGCATTCGGTGTAGCGCATCGCCGCGGCGCTGTCGCCGTCGAGCGATCCGAAGTTGCCGGAGCCGTCGACGAGCGGATAGCGCAGCGAGAAGGACTGCGCCATGCGCACGAGCGTCTCGTACAGCGCGGCGTCGCCGTGCGGGTGAAAGCTGCCCATCACGTCGCCGACGACCTTCGCGCACTTGCGGTGCTTCGCGTCGGCCGTCAGGTTCTGCTGCCACATCGTGTAGAGGATGCGGCGCTGCACCGGCTTGAGGCCGTCGCGGACGTCGGGCAGCGCGCGCGCCGTGATGACCGACAGCGCGTAATTCAGGTAGCGCGCCTGCGCCGCCTCGTGCAGCGCGATGTCGGCCGTACTGCCCGGCCCGTGGCCGTCGCCGCCGCCGAGCCCCTTGCGCGCCGCCGCGTTCGCAGCGGCATCGTCGGGACCGCCGGCGTCGAGGTTGTCGAACAGACTGGGCGTTTTGCGTTTGGCCATCGGTGTTCAGCAGTCGGCAGCCAGAGTACCGCGTCTGCCGGATGTGCGGGCTTGACATCTGATGCGTGATGCGTGATGCTGAAGAGGTGAGGACAACCCTCGATCTGGACGACGACGTGCTCACGGCTGCGAAGGAGCTGGCCGCGATGCACCAGAAAACGGCGGGTCAAATCGTGTCGGAGCTGATGCGCAAGGCGCTCGAGCCCGCCCGGAGCTTCAAGGTCCGGAACGGCGTGCCGATTCTGCCGCGCCAGCCGGGCGCGCGCCTCATCACGACGGCCGACGTCCGGCGCTGGGCGGACGAAGACGACTGATGGCGGTGGCGCTCCTGGACGTCAACATCCTCGTCGCGCTGTTTCACGAAGGCCACGTCCATCACGAGATCGCGCACGACTGGTTCGAGGACAACGCCGACGACGGGTGGGCGAGCTGCCCGCTGACCGAGAACGGCCTGGTGCGCATTCTCGGCAACCCGGCGCGCATCGACCAGCACGTGCCGACTGCTCGCATCGTCGAGCTGCTGTCTCGCTTCTGCGAGCACAGCACGCATCATTTCTGGCGGGACGATCTCTCGCTTCGCGCGGCCTCCACGTTCGACACCGCGCAGATTCGCGGGCACCAGCAGGTGACCGACGTCTATCTGCTTGCGCTGGCCGTGAAGCACGGTGGGCGTCTGGCGACGCTCGACGGCGCGGTTCCGATCGCTGCCGTGAAAGGCGCGCGCCGCGAGCACCTGGCGGTGATCGGGAAGGTCGGGTAGCCCGGGACAGGTCGGGCAGGTCGGGCAGGTCGGGCAGGCAGATCCGACCTTTGTGATCTGCCCGGCCCGCCAGGCCCGCCCGGCCTACTTGATGAACAGCATCTCGCGATATGTGGCGAGCGGCCACGTCTCGTGCGGGATCAGCAGCTCGAGGTCGTCACCCACTTCGCGGAGCCCCGTCATCGCCGGGATCACGCCGTCGCGGAAGTGCTTCGCGTGCTTCTCCGCCGAGCCGTTCGCTTCGTGCGCAAGCGCGTGTTCGAGCCTGTTCGCGCGGCGCTTGAACTCGTCGGTCTTCTTGGTCAGCCAGTCGAGGACGCGCTTCCCCTCGACCGACTTTCCGCCCGCCGCCTTCACCGCCGCGACGCTCTCGGCCACCTTCTTCTGGTAGTCGAACGCCGCCGGCAGAATGTAGCGGTTCGCCATCAGCACCATCAGCTGCCCCTCGACGTTCACGGTCTTGACGTACTGCTCGACCATGATGTCGTAGCGCGCGTGCACCTCGCGCGCGTTCAGCACCTTGTACTTCTCGAACGCGCCGACCACCTCTTTCGAGACGAGCAGCGGCAGCGCGTCGACCGTGTTCTTGACGTTCAGCAGCCCGCGCTTGCCCGCTTCCTTTTCCCATTCCGCCGAGTAGTTGTTGCCGTTGAAGATGATCCGCTTGTTCTCCTTGATCACCTTCGGCAGCAGATCGGCGACGGCCTTCTCGAGCGTCTTGCCGCCCTTGGTCGCCTTCTCGAGCTCGGTCGCGACGAAATCGAGCGATTCGGTGACGGCGAGGTTCAGCGCGATGTTCGGCATCGCGATGCTCTGGTTCGACGACACCGCGCGGAACTCGAACTTGTTGCCGGTGAAGGCGAACGGGCTCGTGCGGTTCCGATCGCCGGGGTCCCGCGGCAGCTTCGGCAGCGCGAGGACGCCGGTGTCCAGCTCGCCGCCGTGCTTGCTCGACTTCGCGCCGCCTTTTTCGATTTGTTCGAAGATGTCCGTGAGCATGTCGCCGAGAAAGATCGACAGAATCGCCGGCGGCGCTTCGTTCGCCCCGAGCCGGTGATCGTTGCCGGCGCTGGCGATGCTCGCGCGCAGCAGACCCTGCCACTTGTTCACCGCGCGCAGCACCGTCGCGCAGAACACGAGGAACTGCATGTTGTCGTGCGGGTTCTCGCCCGGACTCAGCAGGTTGTGCCCCTCGTCGTCGCTCATCGACCAGTTGAGGTGCTTGCCCGATCCGTTGACGCCGGCGAACGGCTTCTCGTGCAGCAGGCATGCGAGGCCGTACTTCGGCGCCGTCCGCCGCATGGTCTCCATCGTCATCATCTGGTGATCGGTGGCGACGTTGGCGTTCTCGAAGATCGGCGCGA
>QHWK01000290.1 GCA_003223775.1 Acidobacteriota bacterium | reverse complement strand
GTTCGCCTGGAACAACACGCGCTTCAACCTGTCGAAGGGCGGCGAGACCGAGTTCGTCGACGGGTTGTGGGCGAGCGGCGGCATGTTCGACACGCTCGGCGTCGCCGCGATGCTCGGCCGCACGTTCACGCCGGCCGACGATCGACGCGGCGGAGGGCCCGACGGCCCGGTCGCCGTCATCAGCTACAGCTTCTGGCAGCGCCGCTTCGGCGGCGCCGCCGACGCGATCGGCCGGACGCTGGCGCTCGAGCGCGTGCCGTTCGCGATCGTCGGCGTCACGCCGCCCGATTTCTTCGGGCCGGAGGTGGGCCGCGCCTTCGACGTCGCGGTACCGATCGGCGCCGAGCCGCTGGTTCGCGGAAAGGAATCGTTTCTCGACGCGCGCTCGACGTGGTGGCTCACGATCATGGCGCGCCTGAAGGAAGGCCAGTCGGTCGAAGCCGCGACGTCGGCGCTGCGCGCGATTCAGCCGCAGGTTCGCGACGCGACGCTGCCGCCCGACTGGCGTCCCGCCGATCTCGCGACGTATCTGAAGGACCCGCTCACCGCCGTCGCCGCCGCGACCGGCACGTCGCAGATGCGGCGTCGCTACCAGCAGCCGCTCATCACGCTCCTGGTCGTCGTCGCGCTCGTGCTGCTGATCGCCTGCGCGAACATCGCGAACCTCCTGCTGGCGCGCGCGACGGCGCGGCGCCACGAGTGGAGCGTGCGGCTCGCGCTCGGCGCGTCTCGCGCGCGGTTGATGCGTCAACTGCTCGTCGAGAGCCTGCTGCTCGCGGGAGCCGGCGCCGTCGCGGGGCTGCTGCTCGCGCGATGGGCGAGCGATCTGCTCGTCAATCAGCTGTCGACGCAGGCCAACACGGTCTTCCTGGATCTGACGCTCGACACGCGCGTGCTGATATTCACGACCGCCGTTGCCGTCGTCACGGCGCTCCTCTTCGGCGCTACGCCGGCGTTCCGCGCCGCCGACACGGCCCCTATGGACGCGCTGAAGGAGCAGGGACGCGGCGCCTCGAGCGACAGCCGCGTCAGCGTGACGAGCGCGCTCGTCGTCGTGCAGGTCGCGCTGTCGCTCGTCCTCGTCGTCGCCGCCGGCCTGTTCATGCGGACGTTCAGCTCGCTCGCCAGGCTGCACGTCGGTTTCGAGAGCGATCGCGTGCTGGTGGTGACGGTCAACGCGCAGCGGACCGAGATTCCAGCGGCCGAACGGCTCGCGACCTACGATCGGATCCGGCAGCGCGCCGCGGCGGTGCCGGGCGTCGCTGCCGCCGCCGTGTCGCTCGTGACGCCGGTCAGCGGCATCACCTGGAACACTCGGGCCAAAGTCTCGGACAGCGTGCCGCTGACCGAGCGCCAGAGCGGATCGAATTTCAACGCCATCTCGCCCGGCTGGCTCGCGACGTTCGGGACGCCGCTCGTCGCGGGCCGCGACGTCGCCGACGGCGATCGCAAGGGGGCGCCGAAGGTGGCGCTCGTCAATCAGGCGTTCGCGCAGCGATTCCTGAACGGCGCGAACCCGATCGGCCATACGGTGACGCAGAACGGCTTTTTCCCGGGTCCGCCGCTCGAGATCGTCGGCCTCGTCGCCGACGCGGTGTACCGGTCGCTTCGCGAACCGGTGCCGCCGACCATGTACGTGCCGCTGGCGCAATTCGACGACAGCCGGCGGCCGGCGCCGCCGAACATCAGCATCGGCGTGCGCGCGCGCAGCGGACCGCCGGCGCACGTCGCGCGCGGCGTCGCGGCGGCGATTGCGGGGGTGAACCCGGACCTCGCGCTCACCTTCCGGCCGCTCGCCGATCAGGTGAACGCGTCGCTGACGCAGGAGCGGATCGTCGCGGTGCTCTCGGGATTTTTCGGCGCGCTCGCGCTGCTGCTCGCCGGGCTCGGGCTCTACGGCGTGACGTCGTACGCCGTCACGAGGCGCCGGACGGAGATTGGCATTCGCCTGGCGCTCGGCGCCGCGCCGTCGGGCGTCGTGCGCCTCGTGCTCGCGCGCGTGACCGTGCTCGTCGCGGTCGGCGTCGCCGTCGGCGCGGGCCTCAGCGTGTGGGCCGCGACGTTCGTGGCGACGCTGCTCTACGGTCTCGAGCCGCGCGACCCGGCGACGCTCGCCGGATCGGCCGCCGTGCTCGCCGCGGTCGGCGCGATCGCCGGCTGGCTTCCGGCGCATCGTGCGTCGCGGATCGATCCGGCGCAGGTGCTGCGCGACGCGTAGCTCACGCTCGCCTCATCGCGCGATCGAGGCTGATCGGTCCCGCGCCCGCGGCTGAGAAGTACAGCCACAGAAAACAGTACAGGACGGCGAGCTCGCCCTGATTCTGGATAGGCCATCGGCCTTGCGGCGCGTGAACCGTGAAGTACGCGTACGCCATCTCGCCCGCGAGCACGAACGCCACCGGCCGCGTGAGCGCGCCGAGCAGCATCAGCGCGCCCCCGAACGTCTCGACGAGGCCCGCGAGGCCGATGAGCGAGGCGAGCGCCACGCGCGGGCCCGTGGGCACCCCGAACAGCTTCTGCGTGCCGTGCTCGATGAAGGTGATCGCCGCCGCAATCCGCAGCGCGCTGAGGAAGTACGGCGCAAGCCGCGCGAGAAACTTCATGTGTGCTCTCTTTGATCGACTGCCGGCATCATCATGTACTCGCGCGACGAAAATCAACGCGCTCACCGACACGGCATGGGCAGGCAGCGATCCGCCGACCCGTGCGACCCGCCCGACCCGCCAGGCCTGCCAGACCCGCCGGACCTGCCCGACCTGCCCGGCCTGCCAGACCTGCCAGGCCCTATTCGGCTCGCAGCGCCGTCACGGGATTCACGAGCGTCGCGCGCAGCGCGGGCAGATAGCTCGCGACGAGCGCGGTGGCGGCGAGCGCCGCGCACACCGCGACGTAGGTCAGCGGATCGATCGGGCTCACCTCGAAGAGCAACGACGTCATCAGCCGCGTGAGCGCGAGCGCCGCGGCGAGACCGCACGCGACGCCGATCGCGGCGAGCTCGAGGCCGTGCCGCACGAACATCCGCGTCACCGCGCGCCGCTCGGCGCCGAGCGCCATGCGGATGCCGATCTCGCGCGTCCGTTGCGAGACGGCGTACGACATCACGCCGTAGATGCCCGCCGCGCCGAGCAGCAGCGCCATCGTGCCGGCGATCGCGAGCATCACGAGCGTGAACGACGTGCGCGCCATCGACTTCGCGACGATCTCGTCGAGCGTGCGGACGTTGGCGAGCGGCAGGTTCGGGTTGATCGCCCAGACGGCGCGGCTCACTTCGTCGGCGAACCCCGCCGTGCCGGTCCGCCGGCTGCGAATCACGTACGAGATCGTGCGCCGCACGGACGGATCGCCGTCCTCGAACTTGGCCATCAGCATCGGCCAGTACGCCGCCGCCGGCGCCGCCTTGTCGAGCCCATCGTCGCGCTCGTCGCCGACGACGCCGACCACCTCGCGCCAGAGCGAGTTGTTGGTCTCGCGAATCTGCTTGCCGATCGCGGCCGGCGGTTGTCCCCACAGCTCGCGTGCGAGCGCCTCTGACACGATTGCGACCGGCCGCCGGTCGTAGGCGTCCTCCCACGTGAAGTCGCGCCCCGCGAGAATCGGCGTGCCCATCGTCTTCAGCAGGCCGGGCGAGACGAACTTG
>QHWK01000165.1 GCA_003223775.1 Acidobacteriota bacterium | reverse complement strand
CCGCTTCCGCACGAGCCGCCGGGGCAGATCTCGCCGGGCTGGCAATAGAACCCGGCGCTGCCGTTGCCGCCGCCGCAGCCGGCGGGCGCGAGCGCCGGGCCGCCGTCGCACCCGCCGTTGTCGCATGTCGAGCCGGATGGGCAGCAGCGCGGCGAGTCGCCCTCGTCGAAATGCCAGAGGCCGAGGGTGCCGGGGATGGCCGTGAGACGGCCCGCGTCGAAGTCGCTCGCGATCTGCCCGCCATCCGCCGCGTACGAGAGGATGCGCATCTCGTCGATGTCGCCGGTGAACGGACTGTTGGGAGTGACCGACGTGTTGCAGGTTCCGCCCAGGACGATGCCGGCATCGGCGGGCACCGCACCGGTGGGGTTCGTGCCGCGCAGGACGCCATCGACGAACAGTGCGCGCGGCGCCGCCGTCGCGGCTACGAAGTGCCATGCGCCGTCATTGATCGGTGCATAGGAAGTGAGCCCGACGCCATTGTCGGCCCAGTAGAGAGTGGAGCCGGTCTGAGAGAGCACACGATCGGGGCCGTGGTTGTAGATCACCTGCCCGGTGGCGCCGCCGTCGTTCCGGATCCACAACTCGATGGTCAGCGGATCGCTGAGTCCGGCATCGCTGGTGATCAGATCGAGGGGACAGCCGCTGGCGCCGCGGATCGATACGCCGGTCCCGTACTTGCCCGGCACGAACTGCGCGGGCGGAGCGAGGAAGAAGTTGCGGCTGTTGCCGCTCGAGTCGATCGCGACGCAGCCCGCGCCGCAGTCGACCGGCGTCGAGCAGACCACGGGCGCCTCGGACGGGCAGGCGGCGGCGCTGCTCGACGCCGCGCAGTTGCCTGCGTCGCCGCAGGACGTCCCGCCCCCGCAGCAGCCCGCGTCGCAGAACACCGGCGCGACCGACGGGCAGGTCTGCGGCGCGGGCGCGGCGCCGGCGGCCGTGGCGAGCACGCCGGCGTCGACCGAAGTTGCTGGAATTCCAACGGAAACAGCGCGATGCTGGGCGGTTCCGGAGGGCGAATTCGAAGGGCACGCGTAAAGCGCGCACACCGCGACCGCGACGGTCCACCCTGCCTGGCGCATTCGCCGTACCCCCAGGGAAGAAGATTACCGCGGCGCGAGAGCGGTCACCAGCCGCACTTCTGGCCCTGGTTCTGCTCCTTGAGCCACTTCTGCAACGGGGCGAAGTACTCGAGCAGCGCGCTTCCGTCCATGTCGCGCTGGCCGGTCATGGCCTGGAGCGCCTCCGGCCACGGCTTGCTGCGGCCGAGCGCGAGCATGGCGCGCAGCCGATCGCCGGCCGCCTTGTTCCCGTAGACCGAGCATTCGTGAAGCGGTCCGTGGAAGCCCGCCGCCTGGCACATCGCGCGGTGGAACTGGAACTGCAGGATCCGCGCGAGGAAGTACCGCATGTACGGCACGTTGGCCGCGACATGGAACTTGGCGCCCGGGTCGAAGTCGTCCTCGCTGCGCGAGACCGGCGCGGCGACGCCCTGATACTTCGTGCGCAGCTCCCACCACGTCCTGTTGTAGTCGGCGGGCTTGATCGCGCCGGAGAAGACCGCCCAGCGCCACTTGTCGATCAGCAGTCCGAAGGGCAGGAACGACACACGGGTGAGCGCGTCCTTGAGCTGGACGTCGATCAGGCCGTGCTCGTCGTTCGGGACGTTCTGGATCAGGCCGAGCTGCTTCAAGTAGCCGGGCGTCATCGAGAGCACGATCGAGTCGCCGATCGCCTCGTGGAACCCGTCGTTCGCGCTGTCGCGGAAGAGCACCGGCTGATCCTTGTAGGCGCGCTGGTAGAAGTCGTGTCCGAGCTCGTGGTGGATCGTCGTGAAATCCTCCGCGTTCGGCTCGATGCACATCTTGATGCGGACGTCCTCGACGAAGTCGACGTCCCACGCGCTCGCGTGGCAGACCACCTCGCGATCCTTCGGGCGCACGAAGAGCGATCGCTCCCAGAAGGTCTTCGGCAGCGGCGCGAAGCCGAGCGACGTGTAGAAGCGCTCGCCGGTGCGCACCATGTCGAGCGGCGGCATCTTGCGCTTCTTCAGGATCTCGGTGAGCGAGTAGCCGGGATCGGCATTGGGCGGCGCGACGAGCGGATAGATGTTGCCCCACTCCTGCGCCCAGATGTTGCCGAGCAGGTGCGCCGGAATCGGACCGTTCGGCGGCACGACGTCGCCGTACTTCTGGTGCAGCTTCAGCCGCGCGTACGCATGCAGCTTGAGATAGAGCGGCCGCACCTGATCCCAGAGGCGATCGAGCTCTTTCGTGAACGCGTCGGGCGGCATGTCGTACTTCGATCGCCACATCGCGCCGGTGTCGGCGAACGCGAGCTCGCGCGCGCCCTTGTTCGACAGCTCGACGAAGCGCTGGTAGTCCTTCCGCATCGGCGGCGAGATCGTGTGCCAGCCCTCCCACGCCGCGCGCAGCTTCGGCTCGTCGCCGGGCGCCGCGAGAATCCGCGTGACGTCCTCGACGGTCTTGCAGGTGTCGGCCTTCGACGGATCGGTGCACCACTTGCCCCTGCCGTAGGTCGACTCGAGGCGCGCCATGATCTTCGCGAGCTCGTCGGACTCCTTCGGGTCGGACGGCGGCGCGAGCACGTTGCCGACCTTCAGCAGGTTCAGCATGCGGCGCTCGTCCGCGGGGACGTTCACCTTGTCGTACTTCGTCGCTTCCTTCGCGAAGCGCGTGCCCGCGTCGTTCGCCGCCTGGCTCGCGCGCGCGGCCATCGCCTCGGTGTCGTCGGTGATGAAGTTCTGCTGGACCCAGCCGGCCTGTGCCTGCTGCACGCCGAGCTTCAGCGTCGTGTCATTGGCGGTGTCGAGGAACGTTTTCGCGTCGGCGGCGCCGGCCGGCGAAGCCGAGGACGCGGCCTTCGTGCAGCCCAGCGCAGCCGCGCATGCGGCGGCCGCGGCGACGCGCAAGAGAATCTGCCTGGTCATGCGCACAGTGTAGCGTGAGGTACGATCGTGGCCGCTGCAAGGCAGGGAGGCAGGAGGGCAGGAAGGCAGGATTTCAAGGCAGGAAGGTCGGAAGGCAGGAACGGCGAAGGCTGGAGTGCGCAAGGCAGAAAGGCCAAGGTTGAAATGATCGCCTTCTCGCCTTCAGCCCTCTGCCGTCGTCATTCCGGACTTCCTGCCATTCCGCCTTGAATTCCTGCTTTGCTGCCTTCCTGCCTTGCCCGTCATGGCATATGCGGATCGGCATCGATCTCGGCGGGACGAAAATCGAAGGGATCGCGATCGACGCCGGCGGCGGCGAGCGGTTGCGGCGGCGCATCGCGGCGCCGCGCGGCGACTATCAGCGGACGCTCGACGCCGTCGTCGGCCTCGTGCGCGACATCGAGCGCGAGATCGGCGAGCGTGCAACGGTCGGCGTCGGCATTCCCGGGACGATCTCGCCGTCGACGGGCCTCGTGCGCAACGCGAATTCGACCTGGCTGATCGGCCGGCCGCTGGCCGACGATCTGCCGCGCCTGCTCGATCGCCAGGTGCGTTTTGCGAACGACGCGAACTGCTTCGCGCTGTCGGAGGCGAGCGACGGCGCCGCGGCCGGCGCGGCCGTCGTCTTCGGCGTCATCGTCGGGACCGGATGCGGCGGCGGCGTCGTGGTGCGCGGCGAAGTGCTCGCGGGGGCCAACGGCGTGGCGGGCGAGTGGGGGCACAACCCGATGCCGGCGCCGCGCGAGGGCGAGTGGCCCGGCCCGCCGTGCTACTGCGGCCGCCGCGGCTGCATCGAGCAGTTCCTCTCCGGGCCGGCGCTCGCGCGCGACTACCGCGACGCCGGCGGCGGCGCGGTGACGGCGGCGGACGTCGCGGCGCGCGCCTCGTCGGGCGACGCGATCGCCGACGCGGCGCTGGCGCGCTACGAAGAACGAATGGCGCGCGCGCTCGGCGGCGTGATCAACCTGCTCGACCCGGACGTCGTCGTGCTCGGTGGCGGCGTGTCGAACATCGATCGGCTCTACACGCGCGTCCCGCAGCTGTGGGCGCCGTACGTCTTCTCCGATCGCATCGAGACGCGCCTCGTCCGCCCGCGGCACGGCGACTCGAGCGGCGTCCGCGGCGCCGCCTGGTTGTGGGACCAGTAAGAACGCAAAGGAGGCAGAGGCCGCGAAGACGCTTTGCCTCCTTTGCGTTCCTTCACTGCACGACGAGACGCGGAGGCTCGCCGTCGAGGAACTCGCGCAGCTCGCGCGACGCGCGCGCGAGGCGCGGATCGCCCGTCTCCCGATAGCAGTCGCGGCGCAGCGTCAGAAACGATTTCGTCCACGGGACGTGGGGCTCGAGCGCGGCGACCGGGGCGCGGCATGCGCCGTGGAAATCGAAGCGCGTCGAGAGCTCGGCCGCCATCAGCAGCCGGTCGTTGTCGGCGGCCCTGATCGAGAACGGCTCGCTCAACGCGTCGTACAGCCGCTTCGCCATCGTCGGGTCGACGAGCGTGATCTCGTTCGCGAGGTCGAGCGCCTTTTCCTTGTAGCGGAGCAGCGGCCACGGATCCACGCGCAGGCGCGTGAAGACGGCTTCGAGCGCCGCCGTCGCTTCCTCGATGCGCTGCTGTCGGATCGCGCGGCCGGCGATCGCCGACCGTCTGCCAGAGCGCCCGCACCGTGGCGAGGTCGCTCTCCTGGGCGTACTCGCGCGCGGCGTGCTGCCGAAGCTGCTCGTCCGCCGGCATCGCCCGCGCGATCGTCTCCGGCACGGTCCACGACATCAGGCCGGCCCAGTGCGTGTCGACCGCCGGCCAGGAGATGCCGGCGTCGCTGTCGAGCGGCGGGCGATCGGCGCGCATCGATCGCGCGAGCGCGCGGACGTCGCCGACCAGGCCATCGCCCGTCGCGCCGACCGATCGCGCGAACGCGAACTCGACGAGGTTGCGGTCATCGGTGTTGATCTCCACCGACGACGCCGACGCGAAGCCGCGCGCGAGCGCGTCGGTGGCGAGATAGTGCGCGAGCGTGCCGTCGAGCGTGGTGACGCGCCACGCGGACGAGAGGGCGGACGCGAACGGCTCCTCCGCGATGCGCGCGCGCAGCGCCGCCTGGCCGTAGACGCGCCGCGCGAGCGATCCGACGAGGACGAGATCGCTCGCGCCGGCCTGCCACGTCTCGACCTGCGGAAACACCGCGGCCATCGTCGCGTATATCGTCCGCAGCGTCGATGCGTCGATTTCGTACCCCTGCACCCACTGCGCGAAGACGCCGTCGGCTGTCAGCCGGCGCGCGGCCGCGCGGTAGTACTCGACGGTGAAGAGGCTCGCGATCCCGGCGCGGAACGGGTTCGACGGCTCGGACGCAATCACGTCGTAGCGCTCGCGGCTCGTCAGCAGCGTCTCGCGCGCGTCGCCGATCGTCACGCGGATGTTCGGGTTGCGCATCGCGCCGTGGCTCACCGCGTCGGACGTGCGCGCGACGTCGAGCATCAGCGGCTCGAGCTCGACGACGTCCACGCGCTCGATCGAGGCGATCGCGCCGAGCCAGCCCGCAGTGCTGCCGCTCCCCAGCCCGATGACCAGCGCGCGCCGCGGCCGCGGCACGCCGAGCGAGGCGACGAGGCCGAACATCACCTGCGTGCCGGCATCCGCGCGCAGCGCGCCGTCCGATTTGCCGTTGACGATGAAGGCGTACCCGGTCGCCTCGGTCGCGAGCGCGACGCCGCTCTCGACGCCGTCGCCTTCCCAGACGATCGATCCGCGCTCGGCGTGCTCCCACGCACGCAGCTGATTGCGCGACGACAGCGCGTCCCGCGGCGCCCGGCCGGCGCCGATGCCGCCGTGCCGCCAGATCGCCGTAGGCCCCGCCGCGGTGACGAGCGCGACGGCCGCAGCGGCGAGCGCGAGGCAAGCCGCGACGACGCGCCGCCGCTCCACGCGCCGCGCCATGATGGCTGCGGCGAGGCCGAGCGCGACGAGCACGAGCGCGACGAGGCGCCACGCGCCCGGCGCCGAGAGCAACGGCAGCGCGCCGAAGCCGCCCGCGAGCGATCCGACGATGGCGCCGAAGGTGTTCGCGGCGTATGCGAGGCCGACGTCGCGCGCGACGCCGCGGCGGCCTTCGCCGAACAACGCGACGAGCAGCGGAAACTGATAGCCGGCGGCGATCGCCGGCGGCAGCACGACGATCCCCGCGACCGCGGACCAGCCGGCGACGGCGGCGGCAAACCCGTACGCGCGCAGCGGCAGCAGCGCGAGCGCCAGAATCGCGACGCGATCGCCGAGCGCGAACGTGAACGCAACGGCGACCGCCTCGATGAGACAGATCGCGGCAAAACTGCCGAGCGTGGGACGGCGGTCGGCCGCGACGATCGCGTACGCGAATCCGCCGACGCCGATGCCGGCGAGCGCCAGCGCGAGCACGAGGCCGAAGGTGAACACCGATCCGCCGAGGAGCGGCGCCAGCATCCGGTACCACACGAGCTCCATCAGGAAAAACGCCGCGCCTGTGGTCGCCGCCGCGATGAGCAGGAAGATGTGCCGGCCGCGCAGGACGGGCGGGTCGGGTGGGTCGGGTGGGCCGGGTCGGTCGGGTGGGTCAGGCGGGCCAGGTGGGTCGGGCGGGTTGCGCAGAGGGCGCAGAGGGCGCAGAGGACGCAGAGGACGCGGAGGACGCGGAGGGCGCAGAGGCCGATCGGCGGCTGCCAGCAGGCGCGCGGCGATTGCGATCGCGAGATTGATCGCCGCGGCGATCCACAACGTCGCGCGCGTGCCGTAGACCTCGATGAGGGAGAACGTCGCGGCGAGGCAGCCGGCGACGGCGCCAAGCGTGTTCGCCGCATAGAGCGCCGCGAGCCCGCGGCGACGAAGATCGGCTGCGCGCGTCACCGCGCGGCCGGCAGCCGGCAGCGTTCCGCCCATCGCGATCGTCGGCACGGCGAGGACGATCGCGCTGAGGAGCAGGCGCTCGATCGTGGCGATCGCGGCGCCGAGGCGCGCCGATCCGCCGGACGCGATGTAGACCGCGCGTACGACGCCGAGCAGCAGCGGGCTGAGGGCGGCCGAGATCGCGATCGCGAGCTCGAGCGCCGAATAGAGGACGAGCGGACGCGGATGGCGATCGGCGCGCGCGCCGACGAGGAGGCTGCCGGCGCCGAGGCCGCCGATGAAGATCGCGAGCACCGCGGCCGATGCCGCCGTGCTCGCGCCGAAAATCAGCCGGAGCTCGCGCAGCCAGCCGACTTGATAGACGAGGGCGCAGAAGCCGGACGCGAAGAGCAGCGCCGCGACCGGCCGCGCGCGCATCTCAGCGCGTCAGCACCCACACGAGCGCCAGGGCGACGCCGGCCCCCGCGGCCTGCAGCCAGAGCTCGACGCGCTCCTGCAGGAAGAGCAGCCCGGCGACCATCAGCACCGCCGCGGCGAGCAGGAAGCGCCAGTACAGCTCCTCGTTCGACGCCTCGAGGCCGCGCGACCCCGCGCGCCTGCGCGCCGCGTCGATGATCCGGTTCGCGATCTCGCGATCGCCCTCGCGATCGAGCTCCATGTACTCGCCGCCGCCAGTGTTCGCGACGAGCTGCAGCGACGCGCGGTCGAGCGAGGCGCGGATCGGCGGCTCCGGCGGCGTCGTGTCGTTCGGCTTCTTCGGCGGCTCGGGGATGAAGCCGCCGAGCGTCGTGCCGACGCCGACGACGAAGACGGGCACGTCGTTGGTCCGCGCGATCTTCAGCGCGCGCGCCACCTCGCCGCTCCACGCCTGTCCGTCGGTGACGAGCACGAAGACCTTCGCGTTCGGCGACTTGCCGTAGATCTCGGTGTCCTTCTCGATCAGCCGCATGCCCCACGCGATGCCGAGCTCGATGTTCGTGTCCCACGTCGTGTCGTCTTCCATGCGGAACGGCGAATCCTGCGCGAGATGATCGAGGAAGAAGAAGAAGGTGTTCGGATCCTTGGTGAGCCGCACCTGCGGCGCGGCGATGTGCGCGAAGAGCGCCATCGCCATGCGATCGTCGCGCCAGGCGAGCGATTCGCCGAGCACGCGCAGGAAGCGCATCGATCGCTGCCAGCGGTTGCCGCCGGGCACGTCGGCGGTCCGCATCGAGGCCGATCCGTCCTGCAGCACGACCAGATCGACACCCGCCGTACGCACCAGCGCGGCCGTCGCCGTCGGCCGCGACAGCGCGACGATCACGCACGCGCTCGCGAGGATCAGGCAGAGCCAGAAGACGAGGCTGCCGAAAATGGGAAAGCGCTCGCGCACCGGCAGGCGGCGGTGCTGGCGGTAGCGCCGAGCGTCGCGCCGGCGCGCCGCCAGCTGCCAGAACCAGCCGACGAGCAGCACGCCGGGCGCGACCAGCAGCCACAAATACTGCGGCGCGGCGAACCGGAGGGTGTCGAAGTCGATGCCCATACGCTCATCCCTTGCGGATCTTCTGCCCGCCCTTCCCCGCGTCCGGAGCGTCCTTCCGCTCCTCGCCGCGCTTCGGGATGACGATCTTGAACTGGTTCATATCCGTCGCCGGCGGCGGCCCGCCGGGATGGCCGTGCAGCGTCGGTCCGACAGGCAGATCGTCTTCGGCCGCCTTCGCAATCGTCTTCGGCTCCTTCTTCGCCGGCGCGGGCGGACGATTCCTCGCGAGCGTCTCGCGCGTGCGAATTGCGTACTCGTAGTTGAACGCCGCGTCGGTCGCGCGCGCCTCGCAGACGCGCGGATCGGCGTCGCACGATTTCGCCTGCGCCTTCAGCACCTCGCCGTAGCTCCGCACGACATCGTCGAGCCGGCGGACCGTCGTGACGCGATCGCCGGCCCCCTGGCTCCCGCGGAACGCGGCGTTCGCCGACAGCAGCAGAATCGCCGGATCGGTCTCCGTCACGACGCCGTTGGCGTCCTTGCGCGGCGCCACAGCCGAGTAGTCCGCCTGCCAGTAGCCCGCCGCCGCGCGAAGGTCGCGCGCGTCGGACTCCACCTTCTGCCCGACGACGGGCACGCGCCGCTCGAGGCCGAGCGATTCCTCGACCGTGCCGCCTTCGTCGAACGCGTCGGCGTAGCGCAGCATCGCGAGCTGCTTGTGCACGTCGGCGAGGCGGTTCTCGGTCTGGCCGGCGATCCAGAAGGCTGCGCCGACGAGCGCGAGGACGATGGCGGCGAACGACGGACCGGCAACGGATTTCATCTGAGCCTCCGGAGGCTGCCCTATGGGAACTTGCGGAAGTACGGCACGGTGAGCTGCAGCGTCAGCGCCACGAGCCAGAAGCTCGCCGCGATGAACGCGTACCCCGAGAACTTCGGCTGCTGGCTGCTGTAGCGCTTCACGTCCACGCGGCCCGCCGACCGCACGTCGATGTCCTTGATCGCGTTGAGCACGGCCGACTCGTCGCCGGCCGGGTAGAATTTGCCGCCCGTCGCTTCGACCGCGGGCTTCCAGATGTCGTCGGGGAGCACCGCGCCGAGCCCCTTGTTGTAGCTCGTGCGAATGAAGTAGACGGGGATCTTCGTCTGCCGCGCACCCTCGAGAATCTCGTTCACGTTCTTGCCGTGAATCGTCACCTGCGTGTCCTGGCCGTCGCTGAAGATCAGCATCAGGTTGCCGGCCGCCTCGAGGAAGTCGAACGCCTTGAAGAGTCCCACGCTCTGCTCGATCGCGAGGCCGATCGTCGTCCCCTGATCGGGAAACTTCATGAACTCGGTCCAGTCGCCGATCAGGCTGAGGCTGAGCAGGATGTTGTCGTAGTCGGTCGTGAACGGCGTGACGACGTACGCTTCGTCGCCGAACTCGATGAGGCCGATGAGATCGTGGTACTTGCCGCTCAGGCGCTGGCGGATGAACGCTTCGGCGGCGGCGACGGTGGTGAAGAAGGTGGCCTCGTTCGGCGCCTTCGCGTTCAGGTGCGCGGCCGGAAAGCGCGCCATCATGCTCGACGAGGCATCGATCATCAGCGCGATGCGGCGGCCCGGAAACGAGACGTCCTCGCGCGTGAGCGACGAGTACGGATCGGCGAGCGCGAGCACGAAGAACGGAAGGCCGATGAGGAACAGCAGCAGCGCGCCGTGCCGCACGATCGACGCCCACGATCCGCCGCTCCACTGGAGGACGGCCGGCAGCGCCACCTGCGTGCGCCCCGCTTTCGTCCGTGTGAGCGCGCGGCCGGCGAGCACCGCGACCGAGACGCCGATCAGAATGACCGCCGCGATGATCGCGTCCGTGCGATGCGTGAAGAGCAGATCGGCGGCTCGCGAGTTGCGCCACTCGTAGATCACGTCGCGGATCGACGGCGGGACCTGGGTTATCGGGACCACACGCGCGTGTCCATCGGCACGGCGGCGCCGCGGCGCATGGCCAGGCGCTTCATCACCCACGTCTGCTCGAGGCGCATCCGCTTGAGCACGGTGAAGCCGGTCTCGAGGGCCTCGTCCAGCGCGCCGTCGTCGAGCTTCCCGTCGCGGCTGTAGCCGGCGACGGTGAACGTCGTCAGCGCCTGCGCGAGCGACTCGAGCATCGCCGTGCGCCGTGCGTTCGAATTGCCGCCGTCGCGCGCGAGCTCGCGCGTGACCGTCTGCGCCGTCACGGCGCCGGAGACGGCGACCGGCGTGCCTCTGAACAATCCGCTGCGCAGGATCAGCCGGCCGTTCGACAGCGTCGGCTCCGTCGCGCGCCGGCGCGGATCGATCGCCTGATAGCCGACGCGGCGGCCCACGGCGTAGGTCCCCGCCACGCGCAGCGCCGCGAGCGCGCGCGCAGCGAGCTCCGGCGTCCAGCCGCCGCCGCTTGTGCGATCGCGCCGCACCGCCGCGAGCTCGCGGCCGACGCCGCGCAGGATCGCGCCGTCGGTGATGGGGCGCTCGGCGGTGGTCGTCGCGGTCCGGTAGCGGCGCACGAAGCGGACGACGGCGAGGAGCGCGAGGAGCCCGGCCAGGACGAAGAGCGTGACGCCGACGACGGTGAACAGGTTGGCGCGGAAGGCGAGCTGATCGATGTCGCCGAAGGTTTCCGCCGACGTATCGCGGATGTCCGAGGCGTCGGCCGGCACGAGCGACATCACGCGAATCGAATGCGGCGGCATCAGATAGGTTTGATCGCGCCCCTGAATGGCGGTGTTCTTACCGACCTTGCTCTGCACGCGATAGCTGATCTTCGTCTCCGGCAGCGACGCGTCCTTGCCGAACATGTTCTCGGCGATCAGCCGCAGGCGGTACTCGTACTGGAAGAAGCGGCGCTGGTCGGTGCGGAGGTCGGCGCCCTGCGGCGCCCCGCCGAGCACCTCGAAGGGGGCGAACTGGACGACCGACGGCTCGAGCCGCGAGCGATCGACGACGACGGTCGCCGCGTCGGTCTCGACGATGGCGCAGGTGAGGACGACCGAGAAGCCCTCGCCGACGCGGACGGCCCCTGCGCTCGTGCGCCACCAGCACTGAATCGGATCGGTCTGGACGTCCTGCGCGGCCAGCGCGCCGCCAGTGAGAAGCAGGGCTGCGGCGATCGTCATGGCTGATGGCTTATGGCTCATGGCTGATGGCTCATGGCTGATGGCTGATGGCTGATGGCTGATGGATGATGGTCCATGGACTATATGCCATTAGCCCTATGCCATCAGCCATCAGCCATCAGCCCTGACGGTGATCCCCTATGCGGCTTTCCTCAGCCGCCGCTCGGCGATGAACTCGCTCAGCGCGATCGCCGTCTGCACCTCGTCGACGCCGATGCGGAGGACGTCGAGGTCCTTGTCCTTCGCGAGGCGCGCCACCTCGTCCTGCCATGACCTGGTGCGCGCCGAGAGCGTGCGCAGCGCGTGGCGCGACAGGACGCGCGACTTGCCGGTCTCGACGTCGAACGCCTCGATCCACCCGGCCGAGACCGGCGGCAGCTCGAAGGCGAACGCGCTGTCGATCAGCACGATGAAGACGTCGTGCATCGAATTCAGCTGCGACAGCTCCGCCATGATGCTGCCGGCTTCGTCGAAGAGGAAATCGGAGATCACCGGCACCATCGACGTTTTCCGCATGAAGCCGGCG
The DNA here is from genome assembly GCA_003223775.1 of Acidobacteriota bacterium. Classification (GTDB taxonomy): domain Bacteria; phylum Acidobacteriota; class Vicinamibacteria; order Vicinamibacterales; family CAVVIG01; genus QHWK01. The sequence continues at coordinate 4,581 of QHWK01000165.1, read as the reverse complement.
AGCGACATGCTGAGGCTGTCGGCGCGCTTGAGCGGCATCAGCCCCTCGCCGAACTGGTAGGCCTCGAGGCAGTGAATCACCTGATTCTTGCCGATGCGCGGGCGGATCGCCGCGAGCTGGTCGAACTTCGCGTCGAAGGTGATGAGCCCGAACATGTCCTGGAAGAAAACCGCCGACATGCCGATCGTGCCGATGGTGCGCGCGATGGCGGCCGCAATCGGGATGCCGTCGATGCCGCAGCGCGTGGAGAGCGAGTTGTCGGCGATGGCGACGACGGTCGCCGTGCTCCGCTGCTCGTAGTCGCGCACGACCATCGGGCTGAAGTTGGTCAGCGTCGACTGCGCCCAGTCGATCTGCGACATGCGATCGCCCGCCTGCCAGTCGCGGAGCCCGACGAAATCGAAGCCCGAGCCATGGAAGAGGCTGCGGTGCTCGCCGATCGTGAACTCGCGCATGCGGCGCATGATCAGCAGCTCGATCTCGGTCAGCTCCGACAGATTGACGAACGGCTCGACGTCGGTTTCTCGCGTTCTCACGGGATCGGCACTTTCTCTATGACGTCGGCGATGACGCTGTCGGTTGTGAGCCCGTGGCTCGCGGCGTGGGGACCGAGCCAGATGCGGTGGTTCAGGATGTAGGGCGCCAGATCCTGAATGTCTTCCGGGTAGACCTCCGTCCGCCGCCGCACCAGCAGCGCCCAGACCTTCGCGAGGCGCCCCCAGCAGATGATCGCGCGCGGCGAGGCGCCGAGATCGACGCCGTGCTCGACGAGCGCCGACGGCGAACGCGTGTGCCAGTCGGTGTCCGGGTTGTAGGGCCGCGTCGCCGCGACCAGACGTTGAATGTAGAGGGCAAGCCGCTCGTGCAGGAACACGCGCTCGTTGATCGCGCCGCGCAGATGGATGATCCGCTCCTTGGTCATGAGCGGGTTCAGCCGCACTTTCTTGAAGTCGAAGTGCACCAGCTTGGCTTCTTCCTCAGGCGGCAGGTAGCCGATGTTCACCATGATCGCGAACCGGTCGGTCGCCGCTTCCGACAGCGGAAAGGTGCCCTGCCCGAGCTCCACCGGGTTCATCGTCGCGATCGCGAAGCTGAACGCGGGCAGCTCGAAGGTGGTGTGGCCGACCGTCACCGTGCGGTCCTGCAGCGCCTCGAGGCACGCGCTCTGCGACTTCAGCGGGATGCGGTTGATCTCGTCGAGCAGGATGACTTCGGCCTCGGCGAGCGGACCGAACTCGGTCATCAGCTCGCCGGTCGCCGGATTGATCATCTGGAAGCCGACGACTTCGGTCGGCTGCAGATCGGCGCGCCCCTGAAGGCGCACGAATTTCGCGTTGCTGATCGCGGCGAGGATGACGCCGAAGAACGTCTTGCCGACGCCGGGCACGCCGCGCAGCAGGAGGTTGCCGGCGTTGACCTGCCGCTGCTCCTTCTTGTCGTACGAGGTCGGGATCTCCGACATCAGCACGACGTTCGCGAGCGCCTTCGCCGTGTCGTACCCGACGAGCGCCTTTCCACCTTCTGCGATGATCGAGTCGTGGAACGCGATGGCTTGTTCGAGGTCTGTGTGCATCAAATAGGGAGTCGTATCTTACTTGATAGAATACCAATCGATGAACAAGGTGCTCGCGAGCGCGGCCGACGCGGCCGCGATGATCCCCGAGGGCGCGACCATTATGATGGGCGGCTTCGGCCTCTGCGGCATCCCCGAGAACCTGATTGCCGCCCTGCGGGCGCGCGGCACGCGCGGCCTCACCGTCATCAGCAACAACGCCGGCGTCGACGATTTCGGCATCGGCGTGCTGCTGCGCGCGCGCCAGGTGCGCAGGATGATCGCGACCTACGTCGGCGAGAACAAGGAGTTCGAGCGGCAGTTCCTGAGCCGCGAGCTCGAGGTGGAGCTCGTGCCGCAGGGCACCTTCGCCGAGCGCATCCGCGCCGGCGGCGCCGGGATTGGCGGCTTCTTTACACCGACCGGTTTCGGGACGCTCGTCGCCGAGGGCAAGGAGACGCGGACGATCGACGGCCGGCCGTTCGTGCTCGAACGGCCGCTGACGGCCGACTTCGCGTTCGTGAAAGCGTGGACCGGGGATCGCGCGGGCAATCTCGTGTACCGGAAGACGGCGCGCAACTTCAACCCGGTGATGGCGACCGCCGCGAAGGTGACGATCGCCGAGGTCGAGCACCTCGTCGAGCCCGGCGAGATCGATCCCGATCACGTCGTCACGCCGGGGATTTTCGTGCGCCACATCCTGCAGGGCGAGCAGTACGAGAAGCGGATCGAGAAGCGCACCGTCAGGCGCAGCACGGGAGAGTGACGATTCATCACGAAGACACGAAGATCTACGAAGAACACGAAACGTCTTTGTACAAAATGGCTTCGTGTTTTCGTGGATCTTCGTGTCTTCGTGAAAAGCCGTAACGATGGATATTCGCGATCGGATCGTCAGGCGCGTCGCGCGCGAGCTGAAAGACGGCGACTACGTGAACCTCGGGATCGGCATGCCGACGCTCGTCGCCGGCTGCCTCCCGCCGGGCGTCCACATCACGCTGCACTCGGAGAACGGGCTGCTCGGCATCGGGCCGTTTCCCGTCGAGGACCAGGTCGATCCCGATCTGATCAACGCCGGCAAGGAAACGGTCACCGAAGCGATCGGCTGCTCGTACTTCAGCAGCGCCGACTCGTTCGCGATGGTGCGCGGCGGCCACATCGACGTCACGGTGCTCGGCGCGCTGCAGGTGGACGAACGGGGCAACCTCGCGAACTGGATGATCCCCGGCAAGATGGTGAAGGGGATGGGCGGCGCCATGGATCTCGTCGCCGGCGCCAAACGCGTGATCGTCGCGATGGAGCACACGACGAAGGACGGCGGCCACAAGATCCTGAAGGAGTGCACCCTGCCGTTCACCGGCCTCGAGGTCGTGGATCTCATCGTCACCGAGCTCGCGGTGATCGAGGTGACCAACCGCGGCCTCGTGCTGAAAGAGATCGCGTCCGACGCCACCGTCGAGAAGGTCCGCGCCGCGACGGGCGCGGACCTCGTCGTGGAGGGAACGCCGGCGCTGATGTAGGGCGACCCTTTCAGGGTCGCCAGCGCCTTTCAGGCGACCCTGAAAGGGTCGCCCTACATGCCGCGATCACGCGCCTCACGGGGCGGTTGGTTTGGCGTTCGGCGCGACGACGTTGAGCGTGAGGCGCAGCAGCGCCTGGCGCGGGGCGGCCGCGGCCGTGGCGCCCGGCGCGGCAAATGCCGTCGACAGCAGATCGGGATCCTCGAAGTTGGCCCTGACTTCGATCTTCGTCCCGCGCGGGAGCGTGAGCGGCTTCTCGAACCAGTAGCGGCGATCCCAGTCGGCGCGCGTGTTGAGGCGGATCATCGGCGTGCGCGATCCGTCGGGCCCGACCGCCTGCACCTGCAGCGTGATGTTCGGCGGCACGCCGTCGGGGCTGAGCGCGACGGCGCGGATGTCGTTGGCGAGCGTGCTCTCGAACGTATACGTCGCATCGGCTCCGGCGGCGGCGTTCGCGGGCGCGGCAATCGGCACCATCAGCAGCTCGGTTGCGTCCTTCCCCGGCGCGAAGTAGATCCCGACCGTGCTGCGATCGGCCAGCGCCTTCCCCTCGAACTGCCACGTCTTCTTGTAGTGGATGCGGACGCCGATCTGCGCGCCGGCCGGCAGGCGGAACGCGACGCCGTTGTCGATCGGCTCGAGGTCCTGTCCGGGCAGCCAGTGCGCGAGCACACGCTCGGGCGCCGGCCCTGCCGACGCCGCGCCGGCCGCGGCGGTGTCCTTCACGAAGATCGTCGCGCTGCGGACGATCGACGGCGTCCCCGGCAGCAGATCGACGCCGCGCACCCACCGCGCCTCGGCGAGCCCGGTCGGCAGCGTGACCTCCTGCGTGTCCTCCATCTTGTCGGCCGCGAGCGTGAAGTCGGCCGGCAGGCGCAGCGCGAGATCGGGCGCGCCGGCGCTCCAGTCGTTCTTCAGCTTCACTTCGGGCAGCTTCGCGTCGAGCGCGCCGCGCGGGTTGCCGCCGGTCGCCCACGTCAGCACGACGTCGAGCTCCTTCGGCGTCAGCGTGTGCGCGCCCTTCAGATCGCCGAAGCCGTCCTCGGCGTGCCACGGCGGCATGTGCGCCGCGACGAGCTCCGCGCGGATCGATTCGGCCCACGGGAACGCATCGTCGTAGGTCATCAGCGACATGGGCGCGACGCCGCCACTGACGTGGCACCGCGAGCAGCGCTCGCGAAAGATCGGAAACACGTCGTCGTTGTAGGTGTACTTCGACGTGATCGCCTTGTGCGCTTCGCCGGGCTGGACGAGGAGCGCCGCGGCGGCCGATGCCGCGAGCACGGCGATGGCCGCGCGAACCGACGCGCGTGTGGTCTTCATGGCTGTGCCGGGAACGCCGCCTGAATGTCCTTGCTGGCGGCGAGGAAAATCGCGTACGCCTCGGTGATCTGCTGTTTGTTCCCGAGATCGCCGAACGCGTCCAGCATGTACGCCGAGCGCACGAGCTTCGCGATCGCCGGCTCGGCGACCTTCCGCTTCTCGGCCGGCAGCTCGGTCTTGTGCGCG
>QHWK01000289.1 GCA_003223775.1 Acidobacteriota bacterium | reverse complement strand
ACTCGCGCGAGATCCGGTTGCAGCGCACGAGATTGCAGACGATCGACTCGCCGCTGACGAGAAACTCGTCCGGCATCACGTACCACGGACCGATCAGGATGCGGCCCGACGCGATCGCCGCGCGCAGCCGCGGCTCCTGCTCCGGCCGGAGCTCCAGGTAGTCCTCGAGGACGATCGTCTGCCCGTCGAGATGAAAGTATTCGTAGGCCGGCTCCTCGTCGAGCAGATCGAGCAGCCGATCGACGAGCGCGACGAGCCGCAGCCGGAACTGCTCGTAGGTGAGATACCACTCGCGATCCCAGTGCGTATGCGAAACGACGTGGATGTCGAGCATGCCGGGTACTTATCCTCCCGGCATTCGAAGCGCGTGGCAAACGGTAGCGCAGCCCTTCAGGGCTGCTCGGCGGCCGTTGGCAGGCCCAAAGGCCTGCGCTACCAGAGCCGCTGATCTCGACACGCGCATTCAGCCTTTGACCGCGCCGGAGGTGAGGCCGGCGATGAAGAATCGCTGCAGGAACACGAACGCGGCGATCACGGGAACGAGCGCGATGAAGCTCGCCGCCGCGAGCAGCTGCCAGTCGGTTTCGTACGCGCTCTGGAAGCTGAAGAGGCCGAGCGGCATCGTGAAGCGCTCCTGCGAGTCGAGCAGCACGAGCGCGAGGCAGAACTCCGACCAGTACGCCGCGAGGTTGAAGACGGCGCTCGCGCCGAGGCCGGGCGCGACAATCGGCAGGACGATCGTCCACAACGTGCGCGCGCGCGACGCGCCGTCGAGGCGCGCCGCCTCGAAGATCGATCGCGGCACCGCGTCGAAGAAGTTCTTGAGCACCCAGACGGTGAACGGCACCTGCATCGCCGCATAGACGAGCATCAGCCCGGCGCGCGTATCGATCAGCCCAAGCCGCTCGACGACGGCGTAGATCGGCACGAGGAGGACGACCGGCGAGATCATCTGCACCGCCAGGAGCGCGGCCAGCAGCGGCCCGCGGCCGGCGAAGCGCTCGCGCGAGAGCGTGTACGCCGCCGGAATGGCGACGGCCATCGTGCCCGCGGCGGCGACCGACGCGACGATCGCGCTGTTCCAGAGGTACCACGGCACCTGCGTGCGGGTGAGCGCGAACGCGTAGTTCGCGAGCGTCGCGCTCGCGGGAATCCACCGCGGCGGATATTCGTACACGCCCGCCTTGCTCTTGAGCGACAACGACAGCAGCCAGAGCTGCGGCAGCAGGAACACGGCCGACGCAGCAGCCAGCGCCACGACGAACCAGACGCGCCTACGCATGCTGCGGCTCCACCCCGCCGCGCACGATCAACCGGCCCGCGATCCACGCGAGCAGCAGATTGATCGCGAGCATCACGACGGCGGCGGCCGCCGAGCGCCCGGCCTCGAGGTCGTAGAAGCCGAGGCGATACATGAAGAGCGAGATCACCTCGGTCCGCCGCGCCGGCCCACCGCCGGTGAGCGGGATGATCAGATCGAAGGTGTTGAACGACGCGATCGTGATGAGCACGAGATTCAGCAGCAGCACCGGCGCGATCTGCGGCACGAGCAGCCACCGCAGGCGCTGCCATGCCGACACGCCCTCGAGGTCGGCCGCCTCGTGGAGCTCGCGCGGCACGCGCTGGAGGCCGGCGTAGAGCAGGATCATGCTGAACGCGCAGCCGCGCCACACGTTGGCGACGACGACCGACAGCAGCGCGAGCACGGGCGAGGAGATGAGCGGCGCCGGCCCGAGCCCGGCGCGCGACAAGTAGTAGTTCACGATCCCCGATCGATTCTCGATGAGGAGAATCTTCCACAACACGCCGGTGAGGACGCCGGGAATCACCCAGGCGCTCACGACCGCGACGCGCGCCGCCAGCGTCCCGGGCGCGCGCCGCCGCCGCGCCGCGTCGATCAGCCACGCGAGCGCGAAGCCGATCGTCAGCTGCAGCACGACCGATCCGGCGACGAAGATCGCCGTCACGACAATCATCGCGTAGAACGCCGGATCGCTCACGAGCGCTCGATACGATGACGTCGTGTACTGGTAGCTTCTGCCGGCAACGGTGGCGTCGGTGAACGAAAGGCGCAGCAGGTCGAGCATCGGATAGACGAGCACGATCGTCACGAGCGCCGCCGCCGGAAGGATCCACGGCATCAGCGCGGCGTCCGCTCTGCGGCCGCGCCAGAAGATGCCGAGCGGAAAGAGCGCCGCCGCAAGCGCGGGCAGCCACGCGATCGGATCCGCGCCGGTCCGCGCCGGCGCCGCTTTCGCCATCGTCTCGCGCGAGTACTCTTCCAGGACCGCCGACCAGGCGGCGTCGAGCGCCTGCTCCGGCGATCGCTCGCCGGCGACCACGGCACCGATCGCGAGCTGCAGCTGCTGCGAGATCGCGGGATAGATCGGCGCCGTCGGCCGCGCGTGCCCGGACGCGAGCATGTCGCCGAAGCGGCGATACCAGACGTCCTGGCTGAAGATCGGGAAATCGCGGTAGACGCTGCGGCGCACGGGCAGGTGGCCGGTGGCCTCGCTGATGCGCGCGGCGTGCGCGGGCGCCTCGACGTCGCGGATGAACTCGATCGCCGCCTGCCGGCGCGCGGGATCGCGCGCGAAGACGACCCACACCCAGCCGCCGGTGCCCGTCGACGTCGTGCCGGCGTCCGCGGTCGGAATCGGCGAGATGTCCCACCGCGCGAAATCAGCGGGCGAGAGGCCTGTCTGCAGATCCTTCAGCTGCCAGTTGCCGCCGAGGAACATCGCCGCGTCGCCGGCGATCGCGGCGCCGGTGAGCTGCTGGTAGTCGTTGTGCCCGAGCACCGAGCGCGGCGACGCCCCGCGATCGATCGTCGCGCGGAGGAACGCCAGCAGCCGCAGCATCGCGCGGCGGTTCGCGCCCTCGCCGAAGATCGGCCGGCCGGTTCGATCGACGAGCTCGCCGCCCTGCGCCCAGAACATCGCGAGGTGATCGAAGACGGTCGCCTCCCACCGCCCGGCGTTATAGAGATATCCCGACATGCGGCGCTCGCGCGCGACGCGGCTGGCCACGTCGAGCAGCTCGTCCCACGTGCGCGGCGGCGCGCCGACGAGATCCTTGCGGTAAAAGAGCACGCGGCAGTCGGTTTCGTGCCACATGCCGAGGATGCGGCCCGCGGGATCGGTGAGCGTCTGGATCGTGAACGGCAGGAAGTCGCGGCGATCGTCCGCCGGCCAGTCATCGTCCAGCGGCTGCACGTCGGCGGCGAGGAGCGGCAGCCAGAAGCTGTCGATCGAGGCGACGTCGGGAAGCCGCCCGGCGGCCGCCGCGAGCTGCAGCTTCGCCTTGTGCAGCTCGAGCGCAGGCATCACGGAGACGCGAAGCTGCACGCCGGGATGCGCGCGCGCCCAGTCGTCGAAGACGCTCGCGAAGACGCCCGCGATCGCGGGGCGCGCCGCCAGGTGCGAGTAGTCCTGCTGCGCCCAGACGGTGAGCGTCGTCGGCGCGTCTGGGCGTCCGACCCGGACCGGCGTCACGAGGGCCTGGGCCGCGGCATCGACGGCGCCGACCGCGATCGCGGCGAGCGCGAGAGCACATCGCAGTCGGCGCACGGCAGAAATTATACTGACGCGCATGAAAACGCTCAGACCGTGTCTCGCCGAGTTCCTCGGCACCTTCTATCTCTGCTTCGCGGGCATCGGCGCCATCCTCTGCAACACGCCGGCGGTCGGCGGGGCGCCGGGGCTGCTCGGCATCGCGCTCGCGCACGGCCTCGCGCTCTCGATCGCCGTCAACGTGTTCGGCGGCGAATCGGGCGCGCACTTCAATCCGGCGGTCACCTCCGGATTTCTCGTCACCGGTCGGATCGCTCCGCCGCTCGCCGCCGCCTACGTCGTCGCGCAGCTGCTCGGCGCGACGACGGCGGCGGGCTTCTGCCGCGTGATCTTTCCGGTCGAAGCGGTGAACGCGGCGAACCTCGGGATCCCGCTGCCGGCCGCGTGGGCGACGACGAGC
>QHWK01000164.1 GCA_003223775.1 Acidobacteriota bacterium | reverse complement strand
GACGTCGCGCCGGGCGCCCTTCGCCTGATCGCCGGGAAGCCTGGCTACGAGAGCGTCGGCGCGGCGCCCGCAATCGAGATGAAGCCGGAGGAGACGCGCGACGGCGTCGAGCTGCGGCTCGTGCGCTGGAGCACGATGTCGGGAATCGTGACGGGCGATCGCGGCGAACCGGTCGCCGGTGCGCGCGTGCAGTTGCTGCGGCTCGGCTACGACGGCGGACGCCGCCACCTCCTCCCGACAGGCTTCCCGCGGCAGACCAACGATCTCGGACGCTATCGGCTCTACCCCGTCGCGCCCGGGCAGTACGTCGTCAGCGCGGCGCTCGCCGGTTTCGCGCCCGCGGAAAGCGACGGCTACGCGCCGTCCTACTACCCCGGCGCGGCGCAGCCGGCCTCGGCGCAGTTCGTGTCGGTCGCGGCGTCGCAGAACGTGGACGGCATCGACATCCAGCTCGCGCGCGCGCACCTCGCGCGGGTCGCCGGAAAAGTGTTGAGCCCCGACGGCGATCCGGTGAGGCCGACGGCGCTCGCGCTCAACACGAGCGTGCGATCGGCATCGGCGGTCCGTCTCTCGATGGGCGCGAGCGTCGCGAACGACGGCTCCTTCGAGTTCCGGAACGTCCCGCCGGGCCAGTACGTGATCCGCACGGACCGCGGTCGATCGCAGCCGTGGATCGAGGGGGAGTTCGGCACGCTGCCGGTCGTCGTGGAGGCCGCCGACGTGACGAACCTCGTCGTGCCGACATCGTCGGGATCGTCGGTGACGGGACGCATCACGTTCCTTGGCCACGACAACACGAAGGTGCCGGCCGCGTCGGCGCTCGAGCTGCGGCCGCTGGTCGTCGACGTCGACGCCGCGCCGAATAGCGTGGCGACGGCGAAGATCCACGACGACTGGACGTTCGAGATGTCGGGGCTGAACGGCGCGCGGCGCCTCACGCTGACGCGCGTGCCGCCGGGCTGGTCGCTGCAGGAGATCCGCGTGCGCGGAATCGACGTCGCCGATCGCGCGCTGCCGTTCGGGCGCCGCGAGCAGTCGCTCGCCGGCGTCGAGGTGATCCTCCGCGATCGCGTCAGCGAACTGAGCGGAGCCGTCGTGGACGCCGACGCGCGGCCGCAGGCCGGCGCGGCCGTCATCGTGTTCGCGTCCGATCGCGCGCGCTGGTATCCGGGAACGCGCTACATGCAGCGAACCGCCGCCGCCGCCGACGGCGCGTTCACGATCGCGGGGCTGCCGTTCGGCAACTATTACGTCGCGGCGGTCGCGGCGGCGAAGGTCCCCGCCGACGGCGACGACTGGCAGGATCCGGCGTTTCTCGAGACGCTCATCCCGCGCGCGGCGAGCGTGACGGTCGCAGAAGGCGACAAGCAGATCGTCCGTCTTACTGCGTCACCCTGACGACTTCCTCCAGCGTCGTCACGCCCTCGCGCACGCGCGCGAGGCACTGCTCGCGCAGCGTGCTCATGTTGTGCTCGAGCGCGGCCTGGAGGAGCGCGTGCTCGGGCGCGCGCGCGAGAATCAGCTCGCGCAGCGCCGGCGTCATGCCCGCCATCTCGTAGATCGCGACGCGGCCCATGAACCCGGTGCCGCGGCACTCGGGGCAGCCCGATCCTCGCCGCAGCACCGCCGGCGCGTCGTCGCCGAAGAGATGGCCGACGCCGGCCGGCACCGGCAGCTCGGTGCAGCAGTGGCGGCAGATCCGCCGCACGAGCCGCTGCGCGACGACGGCCTTCACGCCGGAGGCGAGGAAGTACGGCTCGATGCCCATGTCGAGGAGCCGCGTGATCGTCCCGATCGCGCTGTTGGTGTGGAGCGTCGAGAAGACGAGGTGCCCCGTGAGCGACGCCTCGATCGCCGTCGTGAGCGTGTCGGGATCGCGAATCTCGCCGACCATGATCACGTCGGGATCCTGGCGCAGCACCGCGCGCAGCCCTCTGGCGAACGTGAAGCCGGCCTTCTCGTTGATCTGCCCCTGGTTGGTGCCGGCCAGCTCGTACTCGACGGGGTTTTCGATCGTCGTGATGTTTTTTCCCGTTTCGACGAGCTCGCCGAGCGCGGCGTACAGCGTCGACGTCTTGCCGCTTCCGGTCGGGCCGGTGATCAGCACGAGCCCTTCGGGCCGTCGAATCAGATCGCGGAATTCGTCGAGGACCGGCGCGCGCATGCCGAGCGGGCCCAGCTCGAGCTTCAGCGTGCCCTGATCGAGCACGCGCAGGACGATCTTCTCGCCGTGAATCGTCGGATACGTCGACGCGCGCAGATCGAGGCGCCGCGCGCCGACCGTCACCGTGAGGCGTCCGTCCTGCGGGAGCCGGTGCTCGGCGATGTCCATGCCGCCGAGCACTTTCACGCGGGCGCAGATCGCCGGCGCGACCGACGCGGGCAACGTCACGATGTCCTGAAAGGTGCCGTCCACGCGGAAACGGACGCGCATGCCGTCCGGCGTGCGCTCGAGGTGAACGTCGCTCGCGCCGTCCGCGGCGGCCGCGGCGAGGAAGCGATCGACGGCGGCGACGGCCGGCTCTTCGTCGCCCGACGCGAGCGCCTCGTCGGCCGCGCGATCCGATTTGCGGCGCCCGTAATTGGTCGTGCGTCGATCGGGCCGCTCGAGATCGCGCCGATCGATCGTCACCGGCTCCGCCGTCGGCTCGTCGGCGGCGGCGTCGTTGGCCGCCGCAGCGCCGTACGAGCGATCGACGGCATCGGCGATTTCGTCCTCGAGCGCCACGAACGTCTGAATCTGGCAGCCGGACGCGAACCGGAGCTCGTCGAGCGCGGCGAGATCGGTGGGCACCGCGATCGCGACCTGCAGCATCTGCCCGACCTTCTGCAGCGGGAGCGCGAGATGCTTGCGCGCCAGCTTCTCCGGAATCGCCTGCACGGCGCTCGGGCTCACGCGGTAGCCGTTCAGCCTGGTCGACGGGACCCCGAGCTGCAGGCTGAGGCCGCCGAGCACCGCGTCCGCGTTCGTGAACCCGAGATCGATCAGCACGTGCCCGATGCGGCGATCGGTCGTGCGCTGATGATCGATCGCGATCTGCAGCTGCTCCGCCGTGATGACGCCCCGATCGAGCAGCACCTCGCCGAGCGCCGCCGCTCCGCGCGCGCGGACGGCGCGCCGCGACGCAGGACCGGCCGAGCGCAACCCGATTGTGGTGAATTGAACCGCCATGGAGTTTGCGCGGTGCACGTCCACGAATCGTGCCCGCGCTCGAGGAATGCGATTGCGTGCAGATTCAGGAAGGTTTGCCGCGCGCGCGTGGCGAATCGGAACAGTCGGCGAGACTCGATGTTCGACTATGGTGCGATGCAGCAGATCTCGCTCACATCAGCGAACGGCCAATTTCGCGAGCGAGGTGCAGATGCATCTACGTGACGACGATCAACGCAGAGCTCGCAGAGCGTTTTCTCTAAAGAGATTTTCTGCGGGTTGAATTGCGCGGCCGGAACATACGCCCGGCCGCGCACTGCACAGGGGTGTGCTACGCGATCTTGGTCCCCGCCTTACGACGGCGGCGGACGCTCACCCACGCGAAACTGACGCCGGTGACTACTCCAACAAAAATCCAGTACATGGCAACCCTCCAACCGAGTCCCTGGACGTATCGCAAGCGAGATGCCTCCCGTCGCCGCGCGCCGCGCCGTGCAGAAGCGCGCGCTCGCGCCGGGCCGCGCCGGCGAAAGTTGCAATCGGCCTTGCAGAACCGTCGGCCGATTACCGAACCGTCGGCGGCGGACGACGATGGTGGGTCGCCTGCTCGTAGGCATACGCGAGCGAGAGGACGCGGGCGTCGCTCCACAGGCGGCCGAGGAACGAGATGCCGAACGGATAGCGGCCGCCGCCGATGAAGCCGCCTGGAACGGTGACCTGCGGCAGGCCGGTGAGCGCGCTCTCCTGGCACGTGCTCGGCTCGCCGCCGAACCGCTCGAGCCCGCCCTCGTGCGTGTGCGGCCGCGCGAGGTTCGCGGGATACAGCAGCGCGTCGAGGCGCTGCTCGTCCATCAGGCCGACGAAGAAATCGCGGAAGGCTTCGCGGCTCGCGACGAAGTCGGCGCGCGCTCGGCGGAGCTCGTCGCCGGTCGGCGTCGGCGCGATCGCCGCCTCGAGCCGCCGCGCGCTCACCGGCGCCAGCTTTCCCGACGCGAGAAGATCCTCGATCGTGATCGATCGCTCGCCCGGCTTCGCGCCGCGCGAGAGATAGGCCGTCCATGCCGCCGCGAGCGCGCCCGGCTCGGCGCTGCGCGCGGCGCGGTAGCGCGCGTCGATGTCCGGGGCGGTGGCGTCGACGACCGACGCGCCGGCGGCGCGCAGCTCGCCGGCGACGGCCTCCATCATCGACGCGATCTCGCGCTCGCCGGTGAAGCCGACGAAGCGCTGGCGCAGCAGCCCGATGCGCGCGCCTTTGAGCGACGCCGCATCGAGCGACGCCGCGAACGCGCTCGTGATATGGCGCGCGGCATCCGCCGTCGCCGGATCTTCGGCGTCGGGGCCGGCGACGCGATCGAGCACGAGCGCGACCTCGCGGACCGATTTCGCGAGCGGGCCGACGGCGTCGTTGTACGGGTTGAGCGGCATCACGCCCGCGCGGCTCGTCAAGCCGCGCGTCGTGCGGATCGTCGCGAGCGACGCGAACGCCGCCGGGTTCGAGAGCGAGTTGCAGGTGTCGGTGCCGAACGCGAGCATGACGAGGCTCGTCGAGGTGGCCACGGCGCTCCCTCCGCTCGAGCCCGACGTGCTCAGCGTCGGATCGTACGCGTTGCCGATCGTGCCGGCGACGGAGCTGATCCCGAAGTCGCCGAACGGGAACTCGTCCAGGTTCGCCTTGCCGAGCATCACCGCGCCGGCGCCGCGCATGCCGGCGGCCATGCGTGAGTCGAGCCGCGGCCGATGATCCACGAGGGCGAGCGAGCCGCCGGTCGTCGGCAGCCCGAGCACGTCGATGTTGTCCTTGAACGCGATCGGGATCCCGTGGAACGGACCGCGTACGCGTCCGGCCGCGCGCTCCGCGTCGAGCGCCCGCGCGTCGGCGATCGCGCGCGGGTTCAGCGCGAGCATCGCGCGGAACGACGGCCCGTTCCGGTCGTACCGCGACAGCCGCGTCAGATATTCGCGGACGACGTCCTCCGACGTCGTCGCGCCGCGGGCCATCGCGTCCTGGATCTGCTCCACCGTCTTCTCGACGACCGTGAACGCGGGCGGACGCGCCGCGCGCGGCACGCTCCAGTTGGCGATCTGCGATTGCTGCAGCGGCGTGAGGCCGCGCACGTCGGGCGACCGGACGAGCATGCGCGCAGCCTCGGTGACGCGCGCGATCTCGGAGCCGGCCGCCGGAACGCTGACCGGCGCGGCCGCGTTCGGCCGATCCGACACGATGCCGTCGCGAATTCGCACGGCGCCTTGCGTCCGCGCGTCGTACAGCTCGCTCAGCCCTTTCACGACGAACGTGACGAGCGCCTTGGTCTCGCCCGGCCCGAGCGTCAGCGTGAAGACATAGGCGACGTGCGCCGGATCGAAGCCCGGGTAGCGATCCTCGAACGGGTTCGCGTACATGTCGCCGCTGCGTGCGAGCACGCCGCGCGCCGTGCCGAGCACGTGCGCCGACGGGCCGTGCCCCGAGGGGCCGCGCATCGGATCGGCGACGCGCTTCGCGTTCTGCATCATCGTCACGAACGTGTCGCTGGCGTCGATCTGCCGATCGCCGCTCGACGTCGCGGCGACAGCGGCGAGCCCGCCTTCGTCGTACGCGCCGACCGCGCCGCCCCACGCGATCTCGAGCCGGCGCTCCTCGTCGCCGGCGTTCGTGAAGCTGTCGAAGTAGCGCAGGTAGTTCGTATCCGGCGGCGCGTAGATCGCGCGCGCGACGACGATGTCGCCGGCGAGGACGGGCGTGATCGAATCGAAGCGCGAGGCGCCGTCGGCCGCGAGGCCGAAGCGCGTGAGGTACCGATCGCGGACGACGAGCGTGGAATCGCGGCGGCGCACCTGCAGCTTGAGGTACCCGAAGCCGTTGAAGGGCATCGCAGCGCCGCCCGTCGCGATGCCGCCGCTGTCCTGGCTCCAGGGCGACGTGTCCTGCACGTCCCAGAACTGGCCGTCGGCCGACGCGAGGCGCGTGACCGCGGCCGCGCGGTGCGCCGCGATGGCGAGAATGGCGGCCGCGCCCAGCGCGGCGGCGGCGGCGTGGAAGACTCGTTTCACGCGCTGGATGTTACAACCAGCGCAGTCGTGACGCTCGCGGCCTCAGCGCTCCCCATGCGCGTGGATGTCGTGCACGTAGTGCGCGCGCGACTCGACCTCGGCGAGCTTCGCGGCCGCGTAGGTGGACGCCTGCGTCAGCAGCGCGTTGCGCTCGGCCTGCGGCAGACTCCGGATCGTGGCCGCGTCGTGCCCGCGCATCCGGAGGAAATCGTCGATGAAAGACTGCTCGAGAATCGCCGTCTGATCCTGGAGCGGCCGGACGTCTGGATCGTTGACCATGGGGTCATTATGACGCCGCGCGAGCTAAAGCGCGGGTAAGGATACAATCGCCGGATTATGAAGCGGTGCCTGATCGTCATCATTTGTCTCGCGCTCCCGCCCGCGGTTCACGCGACGCGGCAGCCGGTGCACGCGCGGCACGGCATGGTCGTCGCCATGGAATCGATCGGCGCCGACGCCGGCGTCTCCGTGCTGCAGAAGGGCGGCAACGCCGTGGACGCGGCGGTCGCACTCGGCTTCGCGCTCGCCGTCACGCACCCGTTCGCCGGCAACATCGGCGGCGGCGGTTACATGCTGATCCGCCTCGCCGACGGCCGCTCGACGTTCATCGACTTCCGCGAGCGCGCGCCGGAAAAGGCGTCGCGCAACATGTATCTCGACGCGGCCGGCAACCTGACGCGCGACAGCGTCGAGGGATGGCGATCCTCGGGCGTGCCGGGCACCGTGCGCGGCTTCGAGATGGCGCTCGCGAAGTACGGCAAACGCTCGTGGGCCGAGACGCTCGCCCCCGCGATCGAGCTCGCGAAGGGCTTTCCCGTCTCGTACCCGATCTCCGAATCGCTCAAGGGATCGCGGAGCCTCGCCGCGGCGCCCGAGTCGAAGCGGATCTTCCAGAAGAGCGGCGCGTTCTTTCAGCCGGGCGAGACGCTCGCGCAGCCTGAGCTCGCGCAGACGCTGGAGCGTCTGGCGAAGAACGGGCCGAACGAATTCTACGAAGGCGAGACGGCGACGCGGTTCGCCGCCGAGATGGCGCAGCACGGCGGCCTGATCACCGCCGCCGATCTCAAGGGCTACAAGGCGATCGAGCGGACGCCGCTCACGGGAACGTACAAGGGCTACACCGTGATCACCGCGCCGCCGTCGAGCTCGGGCGGCATCGCGGTGCTCGAGATGATGGGCATCCTCGAGGGCACCGGCTACGAGAAGGCGGGCGCGGGATCGGCGTCGGCGATCCACTGGGGCGCGGAAGCGATGCGCCGCGCGTACGCCGATCGCAACACGTATCTCGGCGATCCCGCGTTCGTGAAGGTGCCGATCTCGGGTCTCCTCGACCCGGCGTACCACGCGCGGCTGCGGGCGTCGATCGATCCGGAGCGCGCGACGCCGAGCGATCAGGTGCGGCCCGGCCGGCCCGTCGGCAGCGAGCCGATGGAGACGACGCACTTCACCGTCGTCGACGCCGAGGGCAATGCGGTGGCATGCACCTTCACGCTGAACGGCGGCTACGGCAACGGCATCACGGTGCCGGGCCTCGGGTTTCTGCTGAACAACGAGATGGACGACTTCTCGGCGAAGCCGGGGACGCCGAACATGTTCGGGCTCGTGCAGGGCGAGGCGAACGCGATCGCGCCGGGCAAGCGGCCGCTGTCGTCGATGTCGCCGACGATCGTCGTGAAGGACGGCAAGCTGTTCATGACGGCGGGCGCGCCGGGCGGCTCGCGGATTCCGACGGCGGTGCTGCAGGTGATCCTCAACGTCATCGATTTCGGGATGAACATCCAGGACGCGGTGGACGCGCCGCGCTTCCATCATCAATGGCTGCCCGACACGCTGTCGCTCGAGCGCGGCATCTCGCCAGACACGGTCGCGATCCTCAAGTCGCGCGGCTACGACGTCGACTATGCGCCGGGCGTCGTCCTCGCGCAGGTCGCGGCGATCGTCAACGACGGCGGCTGGTTGCAGGGCGCATCGGACGGGCGATCGGCGGCGGGAAAAGCGGCTGGCTACTAGATCGCGGGAGCGGCGCAGCAGAGAGCTTCTGGTCTTCTGATCTCATGCCGGAGCGATACTGCCACAGCTCTGACGCTGACCCTCGCCCGCCGTACGTCTTGATGGCGTTCGCGATTGGGTTCACCTGCTCCGCGGTGCTGATCGCGGTTGGCTATCGCGCGGGCGGTGCGGCCTTGACGGTTCTCACTGTCGTTGTCCTGTTCTTCCTGTGGCCGCTTGTGCCGCGGTGGCAGTGCCGTGGATGCGGCGTCACGTATGCGGCGTCGCATCCGAAGCGTTCATAGAGCGTCGGCCCGGCCCTGCACCTTCGCTCGAGCCAATGTCCAGCGGCGCCTCGAGACTCTTTCAAAGACATTCTCTGCGGTTCTGCGGTTGCTTACCCGTCGCGCTACTTATCGCTTCCAACGTCCATCGTCGACGTGAAGCCGTTGGTGCCCGAGTGGCTCCACTTCGCCTTGTCGCTCGCGTGCGTGTGCGACACGGAGCGGTACTGCGTGTAGTCCTGGTACGCCGGATTCGGCAGGTTCAGAATCTTGACCGGCTTGCCGCCGAAGCCGGTCATCGCCTCCATCTCCACCGACGACTCGGGGCCGGAGAACTTCACGCGCTTCTCGGTGATGTCCATCGTGATCGGCGCCTTCGTGAACGACAGCATGCCACGATGGAAGCCGGCGAACGCGATCGGCAGCAGCGCCTCGACGGCGGCCATCTGCTTCGCGCTCACCGTGTCGCTCACGTAGATCTTCGACCAGTCGCGCATCGTGAACGTCACCAGGAGCGCGACCCCTGCGAGATCGACGTCCTCGTAGTGACCCGACGTGATCGCGATCAGGCGATTGCCTTCGCACGGATTGCGGTTCGGGCTGCCGCCGAAGTTGCACGAGCAGCTCACCGTGCAGCTGCAGCTCTCAGCGACCGTGGCGGTGACGTGCCAGTTCGGCGCGGCGGCGCGCGACGGCGCGGTGACGGCGAGGACGACGAGCGCGGCGGCGAAAAGGAGCGTACGCATGGTGCAGAGCGTCGCGCGTCCGGTGCGCGATGTCAATGGGAACGCTGTGACGCGGTCACGCTGCATTCGTGTCTTCACCTGTCACGCTGCATTCGCGACGAAAGCAACCGCAGAGACCACGGAGCACGCAGAGCATTCTTCTTCTGGTTCACACGACACCGGTTCGCCACAACGGCGATCGAGCGCGCTTCAGCGTGACGCAAGACGCGCGAATGCAGCGTGACGCCGAGAGAGAACGCTCTCCGTGCTCTGCGAGCTCTGTGGTTGCTTTTCTTTGGGGATGCAGCGTGACAGCGAAATCGCGATTCAGCGAGACGCAGGACGCTGCGTGTTCTGCGAGCTCCGCGGTTGCTCGTCCGCGACGGGCTACGACTTGCGCGGCTGGAACGACGCGGGCCGCGGCTTCTGCTTCGGCGGCACCGCCTCGCGATCGAGCGCCTGCAGCAGCTTCGACACGTACGCGAGGCTCTCGGCGCGCTCCTCGCCGAGCACGTAGATCTCGTAGAGAATGCCCTTGAACGTGGCGAGCAGCGCCTTCAGCGCGTCGACGTGCAGCGGATCCTCGCCCGCGCCGAGCAGCTCGATCACGCGGAACAGCGTCGGCGGCAGCCCTTCGTGCTTCTGCGCGAGGGCGCGCAGGCTGGCGCCGAAGTCGTCGCCCTCGACGCCTTCGATCTCGAACGTCTTCCTGATCGCGCGGCGCGCGCACGCGCTGCCGCCGGTCGTGAACGTCATGTTCAGGCAGCCGTCGGCCTCCTCGAGCAGCTGCCGGATCGGCTCCGGCACGCGCTGGTCGACGACGAGAAATCGTGGGGCGGGTGAGCGGTCAGTCTCGAGCTCGTAAGGTTCTGGCACGGCGCGGCTCCGCCGGGTCGTCTTCAAGATCCCCGCCGTTGCCGCGGACGCCGATCGCGCGCGATTCAGCTGCCTTCGTCGAACGATCGTTTCAAAACGCGCGGCCGAACGACAAAAGTGTCAAGCTCGCATGTCAGGCCCGGATGTCAAGCCCGGTGGCACACGGAGACCGATGGCGTTCTCGACGATCAAGCTTCCCCACCCGCTGATCCTGCTGCTCGGCGGCGTCGCCGTCGCCGCTGCGCTCACCTGGATGCTGCCGGCCGGCGCCTTCGATCGCCGCGACGATCCCGCGACGGGACGGCGCGTCGTCGTCGCCGGCACGTATCATCCGGTCCCCGCGGCGCCGGTCGGTCCGTTCGCGGCCGCGGTGTCGGTGCCGCGCGGCTTCGTCGCCGCGGCCGATGTGATTGCCGTCGTGCTGTTCGTCGGCGGCGCGTGGGTGGTGATCGATCGCGTCGGGACGCTGCCGGCGCTCGTCGCCGTGCTCGTCGCGCGCTTTCGCCGCCGCGGCCTGTGGGCGATTCCGCCGATCTGCCTGTTCTTCGCCGCGATGGGCGCGCTCGAGAACATGGAGGAAGAAATCATCCCGCTCGTGCCGGTGCTGCTCGTGCTCGGGCAGGGCCTCGGCGTGGACGCCATCGTCGTCGTCGCGATGAGCGCGGGCGCGGCGATGATCGGCAGCGCGTTCGGGCCGACCAATCCGTTCCAGGCGGGCATTGCGCTGCGGCTCGCCGAGCTCCCGCCCGTCGCGGGCGGAGGGCTGCGGCTCGCGATGTTCGCCGCCGCGCTCGTGATGTGGATCGCGTGGACGCTGCGGTATGCGGCGCGCAACCGCGTCGCGCCCACCGCGGCCCCACGCGCCGACGGCGCGCGCACGCTGCCGCTGCGCCACGCCGCCATCCTCGCGATCGCGCTCGCGCCGATGGCGGCCTACGTCTACGGCGCGCTGCGGCTCGACTGGGGGTTCAACGAGCTGTCGGGCGCATTCCTCGTCGGCGGCGTCGCCGCCGGCCTCGCCGGCGGGCTGACGCTGAGCGAGACGATCACCGCGTATCTCGAAGGCGCCGCGAGCATCGTGTCGGCGGCCATCATCATCGGCACGGCGCGCAGCATCTCGCTCGTCCTCGACGACGGGCACGTCGTCGACACGATCCTGCACGGGCTCGCGATGCCGCTCGAGCGCATGCCGGCGGCGACCGCCGCGCTGCTGCAGATTCCGGTGCACGCGCTCGTCCACCTC
>QHWK01000160.1 GCA_003223775.1 Acidobacteriota bacterium | reverse complement strand
CGAAAGCGGATCGATGGCTCTGGCCCTGGCTGTCACGCCGGTGGAGCCGCCGGCGAACGGCACTCGTGATCGTGAAGCCAGAGACCGTCATCGCCTCGCGTCGCCATGATTTCGTGTTTGGACGTGGAAAAGTCGTCGACGCATCGGGCGACCGGCCCGTCGCCGCGGATGTCCACGCTTCGATTCGGACAATGGCGCAGGAGAATTCGCTCTCGGGCGCACCACGAAATTCGCGGCGAGCGACTGAAATTGTGACTGGAGCGTGTCTCAGGCGACGGTCGCGAAATAGATGGCTACAGGCCGGCGGGTCCGGTTAGTTGACCATAAACGGTACGACTGTATCGAGAGTGACGCGGCGGCAGATCGCGTGCCCGGGCCGCCGTGCGGCTGAAAATGAAATTCCGAATCGAAGCGGGTCTGCCGATCGCGGTCACTCGTCGCACGACACCGAAGCCGCGCACCAGTCTCTCGACTTTGAAATCCAGCCCGATCGAGTTTTCAGTAGGGACAGGATACCCGTGAGCGTCGCCTGTCGGTCATCGTCCTCGTGTAGCGGTCGACGCAGCAATCCTCCAGATCCGGTTGCCGCTGTCGTCGGAGACGAGGAGCGCGCCGTCGGGAGCGACGGTCACGCCCACCGGACGTCCCCACTGCTCAACGGGTGTAGCGTTCTCGCCTGTGGAGGCCAGGAAGCCGACCAGGAAGTCTTCGATCGGGCCCGGCTTACCGTTCGCCATCGGAAAGAACGCCACTCGGTACCCCGATGCGACCGTTCGGTTCCACGATCCGTGCAGCGCCACGAACCCGCCGTTGCGGTATCGCTGGGGGAACTGCGAGCTGGTGTAGAACGTCATGCCAAGCGCCGCAGAATGCGCCGGCAGGAGCACATCCGGCACGATCGCCCGGCCGACGAGATCGGGGAACGCTCCGACGTACTTCGGATCGTAGTGGCGGCCGATGTAGGAATAAGGCCAGCCGTAGAACCCACCGTCCTTCACCGTTGTCGCGTAGTCGGGCACCAGATTGTCGCCAAGGTTGTCCCGTTCGTTGGTCGCGGCCCACACCACGTCGGTTCCGGGCTGCAGCGTCAGTCCCACGGGATTGCGAATGCCCGACGCGAAGATCCGAGCGCCGGTGCCGTCGGGGTTTGCTTCCAGAATGGCCGCGCGGCGGCAGTCTTCTCCCGCGTCGCTGTTCGATGCCGAACCCACCGCGATGTACAGCTTCGTTCCGGAGCGATTGAATACGATGTTGCGGGTCGAGTGTCCCCCGGTCGGCAAGTCGAGCAGCTTCTCCGGCGCGCCCCGCGCCCCCAGGTCGCCCCTCCGATACGCGAATCGGACGATCGAGTCGGTGTTGCCGACGTACAGGTAGTCGCCGTGGAATGCGAGGCCGAACGGCAGACGCAGTCCGCCCGGACCACGGCGCTGGTAGTCCGGCGGCGGAGTGCAGGCAGGTGGGTTGGCCACGAGCGATTGCGGACCTTCGAGGACCCCCAGGACCGGTGCTGGCCGCCCGTCTGCCGCGGCGGGCGGCGGTGCCGGAGCCGGCGCCGTGGTACCGTCGGCAAAGACGCCGCGGGCAGCTCCGCGTAGCTCGCCACTGAGAATCCGGCGGGGACCTTCGGCAAGATCCCCTCGGGTTGCGGCACTCGTCGATTCGGGTTGGCGGTAGCCTTTGATGGACGGGGCAGCTCCTCGGCGCGCGGCTGCGGGTGCACCGAGTTCTGCTGCGCGCCGACGAGCGCGCTGGCGAGTCCGGTGCCTGCAAGGCATCCCATGAAGAGGAGAGGCCAGACGCGCGCGTGTCGTGATGACCGGCTCGACGGGTTCATCGGTTTACTCCAGCGTGCTCAGAAGATTGCGATCGGGTTGAGCGGCGATCCCGTGCCGCCATCCACCGGAATGGGACCTGCGGTCAGCATGAACGCCCATCGGTTTTCTGCAGCGGCTGCCTCCGCCAGCGCCTCGAGGTCCATGTTGTCGAAGATGTTCGTGCCGAACCCGGCCAGCAACATGGTGTGGACCGGCTGCGCCACGCCTTCCACGCGCGACGGCATCACGTCGGTCGCAGCATCGCTGCCGACAATCGCGACGCCCCGCGTTTTGATCCACGGCAGCACGGACGCATGGAACCCGGCACTGCTGGTCGCCACCTGCCACGGGCCGAGCGCGCTGCGGCGCGCCCAGCGCCCGGTGCGCACGAAGATCGCGTCGCCCTGTGAAACCTTCACCTTCGCCCGCCGCTCCCATGCCTCGATGTCTTCGATGTAGATCGGCGTTCCGGGCTCCAGGTATGGCACGCCCTTGAGGCGTGGGAAGTCGAGCAGAATGCCGCGCGTGACGATGCCACGCTTCACGTTCTGGATTCCGAGCTTGCCGCAGCCTTTCGACGTGCTCGCCGAGGGCGCGATATCGTTGTAGAGCCGATCGTTCCAGAGGAAGTGGCACAGCGAATCCATGTGGCTCACGCCGTAGCCGTGATACGTGAATTCGTAGGTGTCGGTCCGCCTGGATGGGCCCATGGTGTGCTTGAATGACCCGGCCGGGTTGTCGGACGCCTCGTCGGGCATTGGGTTGTGCGAGAGCGACACGGTGATGCCACGGCGGACGAGGGCCGCCCCCTCGCGGACCTTCTGCGCTGTGACGAGGTTCATCGTGCCGAGCTCGTCGCCAGCGCCCCAGCGGCGCCAGTTATTGATCTCCCGAAACATGGCGTCGAACTCGGCGGCGGTTCGCGGCGTCCTCGCGTCCTCGGTCCGAACCGTCGCCGCCGTCGCGACGAGAGCGAGGGCGGCGAAGGCCGCCACCCAGACGTTGAACGTTACGGGCTTGCGGGTCATCAGGTCCTCCACGCTCGCGTCATCGACAGGACGCTCCAGGTTCCGCACGCGCCGAGTATGCCTCGCGCCGATGCCTTGTCAAGCTCGAAGGACTCGGTCACACGTCCTCAGATCCCACCGGCGGCGCGTGGTCGACCTGCGGCCATTGACCCGGGAGTACGAGGCCGCGTGCACTATCAGAAGTGATCGCTCGTCGCACATGCCGCTCACCGATCGGATTGGCATTGGCATTGGCATTGGCATTGGCCGCCCGATACGACGTCAGCACCACGCGGATGCCAGCCTGTCGCGTGCGCACCGCGCGTCGAAATCGACGGCCACAAAGACCCACGTCTCATCCAGGAGCGTCGGAGTAGCGTGAAGGACAGTACTTGCTTCGAAACGTGCGGGGGACCGCCTCCGTCGCTCGCGGCCGGTCGTGAAATCTCAGTCCGAACTCTTTGAATGGCACCGAGAAGCTGTGCCGCGACTTCTGGCGTTAGCGCAACTTCACGGCGTTCGCGGTCCAACCCTTCGCGGTGCGCGTCGTGCGTCCCGTGGTTGGACTCCGTTCGGGAGAGCCGGCGAAAGCATGGACCCACGGGAATCGGTAAGAGGTCGCGCTAATCACCACGTTGGCTATCGCGCGCGCGAGTCGAGCGACCATCAGGTCGTTGACCGGATCGTCCCCACCATCCGAAAAAAATTGGTTCCTCAGGCTGGATTCGAACCAGCAACCCTCCGGTTAACAGCGTAATACAGGTCTTCGGACTCGCGGGCCGTCGTGCCGGTAGCTTGGGTGGGATCCTGTTGATAGCGGGTGTTCGGCAAAGAATTGGCCAGAGATTGGCCAGACGACTTGATCGCGCCTTCGCGCCGCCTAGCAGCCCGTGGCGAAAGCCCTTCCGAGGGAGAATTCGATCGCGCGTACATAGCGGTGCGCGTGTCGGTGAAGAGCGTGCGCATCAATAACCCGAGATTCAACGCGCCGGCATGCACCAGCAGCCGTTTGCGAATATTGTCGTGACCCCGCAGATGGACACGGCGCATCCGACCCGTTCCGTAGAGATGAGCACACGGGCGTTCAAGCCGCTCGCCACGCTGCCGCAAGAGGCGCCTCCCGCGTGCGCCGCGAATGCGTCGCCGGTTGCGGTAGACGGCGTCACGCGCCTCCGGATTGTTCTTCCAGTTGCGCCGTCCGCGGTCAGGTTCGGAGATGTAACTCCGCACACCAACCGCTTCGAGACCGGTCATCACCTGATGGCTGTGATAGCCCTTGTCGGCAACCACTTCTTTGATCTCGGCGTCGGGGACGACTGTCTCCACCTGTTCGGCGGCGTCGATGAGCGTGTCAACGCTCGTGGCCGTGTCGCCCTCATCGGCATCCTGCACGGTGACGGCGACCACGGCACCGGTGTCTCCAAGTCCGCCGCGTGCTCGGCTTTGTGCGCCAAGTGCGTTCGCCCGTCCTTCATCTTAGGAATCCGCCGCACGCCACGCAATGGCGCGTTCGGCGTCCAAACCTTCGAAGTAGCCGATTAGCAGCAGTCGAACGTAGCGGCCAGGCGGCAGCCCGGGCCGCCCGATCTCGTCAGCGTAGAATCGCTGACAGAGCGACTCGACGTAGCCGTCGACGTCCGCTGTGTCGAGAATCTGATTCAGTCGCGTGTAGAACGGGTGCGCGGCGGTGCGTGGCAGATCTTGTGTCGCGACCCACATCGACGGCTGCTTCGGACGACGTCGTCGTTTGCCCATCGCCATCGCCGACAGCGTAGTACGCGCGATCGATCATGTCGATCCATAATGCACTACCGACATGCCGACACCATTCGAAAGTGCACTGCTGAACCTCCAGCTGTTCGAGCTTCGACGCGAGCCTGTGCTGCGCGAAGCGCGCGAGTGGTTTCTGCGAGAATTCAATCCGGAAAGCTTCGATGAACTTGTCGCCCTTGTAAGCGGCGAACGGAATGCGTCATTTCGAATGGTGGCTGGCTACTGGGACATGGCGGCATCGCTCGTCACGACCGGAGCGATCGACGCCGCTGCGTTTTTGGCGGCTCACGGTGAAGTGTTCGCCGCTTTCAGCAAGATCCACCCGTTCCTAGCCGAATTGCGCCAGACCAGTGGTGAGCCAGATTTCTGCAAGCACATCGAAGCCGTGGTATTGGGCGCTCCGAACGCCGAAGCAATACTTGCCCGTCGCTGTGCGGCCGCGCGGGCCGCTGCGAAGGCGCGCCGATCCGAATAGGTCGATTAACTCACACTTTCACCACGGGCTGCTGGCGCCGAGAGTGTAGCGTCGAAGCGGGTCTGTCCATCGCGGTCACTCGTCGAAGGGCTGCGAAGCCTCAACCGGCGTTGACCTGGAAACTCTCGCCCGATCGAGTTTTCAGGAGGGACGCCGGCTGTTCCCTGGTGCTCGGGAAGAAATTGTTCACTGATTGTTCACACGGGACCGTGCGCCAATCAAGAGACCCTACGCGCTTGGTGCCTTATGGCTTGATGGAGATCCCAGTCCGCCTGCAACCGCATCCACAGTTGTGGCGACGTCCTCAGAAATCGTCCGAGCCGCAGTGCCGTGTCGGCGCTGATGGCACGCTTCCCGAGCACGATTTCGTTCAACCGATTGAGGGAAATGCCGAGTCGACGGGCCGTTTCGAGCTGACCGAGGCCGAGCGGTTTCAGGTACTCCTCGGCCAGGATCTCGCCCGGCGGAATCGCAGGACCGAACCAATCTGGATCTCTAGTGATCGTCTTCGACGCTGACTTCGTACGCATGCCCGTTCTCCCACCGAAACGTGACTCGGTACTGCTCGTTCACCCGAATACTGCGCCGACCGGCTTGATCCCCCTTCAAGAGTTCGAGCCGATTTCCCGCAGGAATGGCGAGATCTTCCAGCCGGCCGGCGGCATCAAGCAGTTTCAGTTTTCGCTGTGTGCTGCGCCACAGCTGGCGCGGGATTCGTCGAGCTGCGGGCGTGTGTCGCTCGCGAAACAAGTCAGCAGTCGTCTCGTCGGCGAACGACTGAATCACACCTCATTACACACTACACGCTTAGCGTGTAATGAGTCAAGCTTTGACGTAGCTGTTCTGCCCCGCAGGTCTGCATGTTCAGCCGTCGGCAAGATCGTAGTGACGCCGGCAGTTGGCGGCTTGCATCACCGCTACGATCGACAGGCGGCGTAGGCCTTCACGGGCGCAGGTTCCGCCGTAGGCACCCTGCGTCAGCTGCAAACGACAACATCTGCCGATGCTTCCTCGCTCAGATCTCTGACGGCGCCGCAGCTGGTCGCCGTCGCCAATAAATGGAGCGGAGCGCGTGGCGGTTCTGCAGCACGATGGTGGCTGCGACGGGCGACTATCTGCGACCGCGTGATCCTCCGAGGGGTCCGCAGCCTGGTCCGCAAAACGGTCGCGCACAAGACCGGCGACTTAATGAGGAAGGACCCGCGCGGCTTTTCATCGTGGCCCGAAGCGATCCGTCGCTTCACTCAGAGGCCGAATACATTTACGCGGACGATTCTTCACGGCCACGCAGCTTGCGGATTGAGGGCGGACCATACATGTTGCGGATTAGCGCGGTCGCGGCGAGCATCGCGACCGGACTGATCCTCGGTTGGTTATCCGACCGTTGTTAAGCGATTTCGTGCCTCGCGGACGGCTGCCCCGCTGCCGCGACGGGAAAGACGTCGTAGACATAATCATGCGCGTTCATGGCAGTCTGCCCGAGCGTCCCTGCTTCAACCCCTTTCAGGATCTCCTCCCGAGAGAGATCGAAGATCGCATCGAGGATCTGCGCGCGGTCGGGAGCGCCGGCCTGCGCGACGACGAAGAGTACGCGTGCGCTGTGCTGAATGTAACGGGCCGACAGCAGCTGACGCTTCAGGATGTCCATGATGATCGGCGCCTTGGCGCGATCGAAGCGGCCCGGGTCGCCCCGCCGATCCAGTTCGTCAAAGAACGCCGCCGTCCATTGGTTATGGCACGTCCACAGCTTCTCGAAGAGATCCCTCGAGAAACGCGTTCCGGCCTTGACCTCGAACGCGTTCGACGCTGGCACGACGCCGTCCTCGGTGAGCGCAGGTCCCTTGAGGTAGCCGTCCTTGGTCACGGCGGCCTGGTGATGAAGGAGGCTCCACAACCAGGACACGTCGATACGATATGTCGCGAGATCATTCATGAAGCGCAGCGACAGCTCGTAGTCGTCGATCGCGGCGGCGAAATTCCCGTTGAGGATTTGGAAGCCGTAGTTGGCGGCCATGTAAAACGCATGTTGGATGCGCTCGATCGTGATCTCGCCCGCCGGCACACCATAGATGTTGTTCCAGCGCTCGGACGTGAGGAGCTTCTCCGGTGTGTCGAGCGCCTCACTGGGGATCACCCACGGAGTGATCTGACCTTGCGCATTCAACAAGTCGCGCGACTGCAGGACGTGCCGCTCGGCGTCGACGAGACCGCTGGCGACGGTCGGCACGGCCCTGCCCTTTACGTCGACTGTCTCTTGCGGCGCCGTGACGATGGCCTGGAGATCAGCGACGGACGCGCGCAGCGGCGCGTTGCCCGCCGCAACGTAGGCCGGCTCCGGACTCGCCACCCAGCTTTGCCGAT
>QHWK01000159.1 GCA_003223775.1 Acidobacteriota bacterium | reverse complement strand
GCCGCGCGGGCCGCACGCGGCGGCGGGTAGGGCTCGCCCGCCGTGAAGAGCCTCGCGAAAATCGGCCTCGGGATCCTCACGAGCGTCGGCGGCTACCTCGAAGTGGGATCGATCGGCACGGCCATCCAGGCCGGCGCCGCCTTCCGCTTCAGCCTGCTGTGGACGATCGCGCTCGGCACGATCTGCATCGCGTTCCTGACGGAGATGACGGGACGCCTCGCCGCCGTCAGCCACGAGCCGGTCGTCGCGGCCGTCCGCAAGCGCTTCGGGATCCGCGTGCACCTGTGGCCGCTGACGACGCAGGTCGTGATCGATCTCCTCGTGCTCGCGTCCGAGATCGGCGGCGCGTCGCTCGCGCTGGAGCTCGCCACCGGCATCACGATTCGCGTCTGGGTGATTCCCGTCGCGCTGCTCGTCTGGGCGCTTCTCTGGTTCGCGACCTTCGGATCGATCGAGCACGGGGTCGCGGTGCTCGGCCTCGTGACGCTGTCGTTCACCGTCGCCGCGTGGTGGCTGCGGCCCAACCTCGCCGAGCTCGCGCGCGGGCTCGTGCCGCACCGGCCGGCGCAGGACGCCGCGCGGTACGGCTACCTCGCCGTGGGCATCCTCGGCGCGACCGTGAGCCCGTATCTCTTCTCCTTCTACTCGTCGGGCGCCGTCGAGGAGAAATGGCGCGTCAAGGAGCTGATGCCGAACCGCATCGTCGCCGCCGCGGGGATGATGTTCGGCGGGCTCGTCGCGATGTCGGTGATGGTCGTCGCCGCGATCGTGCTCGCGCCGCGTGGGATCAACGGCGACTTTTACCAGCAGGCGGCGACGATGCTGAGCCTGCCGTTCGGGCGATGGGGCTTCCGCGTGTTCTGCGCATCGCTGTTCATCGGCTGCGTCGGCGCGGCGCTCGAGCTCGCGCTCGACGTCAGCTACATCGTCGGGCAGAGCTTCGGTTGGGCATGGTCCGAGGACCAGCCGCCCGCGGAAGAGGCGCGCTTCGCGCTCGGCTATTCGATCGCCGTGGCGCTCGGCACGATTCCTTCGCTCCTCGGGATCGATCCGCTGGCGTTCACGATGTTCTCGATGGCGATGACCGTCGTCGCGCTGCCGATTCTGATCGCGCCGCTCCTCGTCGTGATGAACGACGAACACCACCTCCGGGCGTACACCAACGGCTGGATTACCAATGCCGCCGTGATCGCGATCGTCGCGCTCGCCTTCGCGCTGGCCGTCGTCGCGATTCCGCTCCAGATTCTCGGTGGATGATGGCGGATCGCGGCATCAACCTCGTTCGCGATCTCCTCGACGCGCAGCTCCTCGACGGCGACGAGCGCCGGCTCGGCCGCGTGGACGACGTACTCCTCGAGATCCGAGACGGGCGTCCGCCGCGCGTCGCCGCGATGGAGGTGGGCGCCGCGACGCTCGCGCGCCGCATCAACCCGACGCTCGGCCGCTGGGTGCGGCGTGCCGCGATCAGGTGGCTGCCGGTCTCGCTCCGGCCCGCGCGCCTGCCGCTGACGACGCTTCGCGCCGTCGGCGTCGACCTCGAGATCGACATCGACGAGGCGACGAAGCGCCGTCTTCTGCGGGTCGAGGCCTGGCTGCGGCGCCGCGTGGTGCGCCCGCTGCCGGGCGGGAAGGAGAACGAGGCGTGACCGCTCGCCGCCGCCTCGTCTATCTCGCCGACGTCGTCGGCCGGCGCGTGCGGACGGCGGACGGCCGCGTCGTCGGCCGGATCGAGGAAGTGCGCACGGCGCGCCGCGCGAATGGCGAGCACGAAGTCGCCGAATACCATCTCGGCTCGGGCGCGCTGCTCGAGCGGCTCGCCGTCGTTCGCTCGTTGGTGACGCCGAAGCGGATGCTCATCGCACGCTGGGATCAGATCGACATCCGGCGCCCGGAGGCGCCGCTCCTGACCTGCGCCGTCGAGGAGCTCCGCCGCGCATCCCGCTGACCGGCCGCCTTCCTGTATTCTGTCGATTCCGCTCGCCCTCGATCGTTCTATCCCGCGACGGAGGGATACATGCCGAAATACACGCTGATGTTGAGAGAAGATGGAACCGCGTTCGCAGGTCTTTCGCCTGCCGATTTCCAGGCGATCATCCAGCGCTACGGCGCGTGGCGCGACGAGCTGCAGCGCGCCGGCCGGTTCGCCGGCGGACACAAGCTGCGCGACGGCGCCGGCCGCGTCATGCGGCGCAACAGCTCGAAAGTCGTCGTCACCGACGGGCCGTTCACGGAAGGGAAGGAAGTGATCGGCGGCCTGTTCGTGATCGAGGCGGCGTCGTACGACGAAGCGGTGAAGATCGCGAACGATTGCCCGCACCTCGATTACGGCAGCATCGAAGTGCGCGAGGTCGAAGTCACGCGGCCGTGATCGACGATCTGAACTTCCAGCACGACTTCGCGCACATCGTCGCGACGCTCACGCGGATCCTCGGCCCGCGGCATCTGTCGCTGGCCGAGGAAGCGGCGCAGGACGCGCTCGTCAAGGCGCTGCAGCTCTGGCCGCACCAGGGCACGCCGGCCAACGCGTCGGCGTGGCTGATTCAGGTGGCGAAGAACCGCGCGCTCGATCTGCTGCGGCGCCAGCAGCGGCTGATCGAGCTCGAGCCCTCGACCGGCGATCGCCTGCCGGCGATGCAGCCCGAGGCGGTCGCGACGGCCGCGATGATCGCGGGCCCCGGCGATCCGTCGGCCGCCGCCCGGCTGCGCAACGAGACGACGCCGCCCGACGACGATCAGCTCGCGATGATGTTCCTCGCGTGCCACCCGATCCTGCCGCGCGAGGCGCGCGTCGCGCTCACGCTCAAGATCGTGTGCGGCTTCGGCGTCGGCGAGATCGCGCACGCGTTCCTCGCGCGCGACGACGCGATCGCGCAGCGGCTCGTGCGCGCGAAGCGCCAGTTGCGCGACGCCGACGTCGGCTTCGAGCTGACCTCCGCCGACTACGCCGAGCGGCTCGACTCGGTGCTCGACGTGCTGTACCTCCTCTTCAACGAGGGCTACGCGGCGCACGCCGGCGATCGGCTCGTGCGCAGCGATCTGTGCCGCGAGGCGATCCGCCTCGGCGATCTGCTCGCCGAGGCCGGCGCGAGGTTCTGCACCGTCAACGGCGCGGCGGCCGTGCACGCGCTGCTCGCGCTGATGCACCTGCAGGCCGCGCGGCTGCCGGCGCGCGTCGGCGACGACGACGTGCTGCTGCGGCTGGCCGATCAGGATCGATCGTTGTGGGACGCCTCGTCGATCGCGCGCGGGCTGCAGCACCTGGATGCCGCCGCCTCG
>QHWK01000158.1 GCA_003223775.1 Acidobacteriota bacterium | reverse complement strand
GTCAGCGTCGAGTAGCCCGGATCGCTCGGCGTGAACGTCACCGACAGCGTCTGCACGCCGGCGCCGAGCATCGTGCCGAGCCCAGGCGTGTAGGCGAACGTGCCCAGGAGACTCGACGTCGCGTTCAACTGCAGCGCGCCGAGCGGCGTGCCATACGTGATCGGCGCCGGGTTCCAGGCGAGCGCCGGCGGCGGAACCGACGCAGGCGCCACGGTGCCCGAGATCTGGACGTCGTGGAGCTCCGGCGTCTGGTTCGAACTCGACGAGGCGAACGTCGCGATGTACTGCACGTAGCGCGACTTCAGCACGGGCGTGATGGCGTTCAGGTTCGGCGACTGGAACGCCGTCCAGCTGCCGTCCGGCGTCGGCGTGTTGCCGCCGCGGACCTGCAGCGTGATGCCGTCGCCGATCGCGATCCAGAGCATGTTCGACCAGTTCGTCACCGCGCCGCCGTCCATGACGCGCGAGAGGAACGAGCCGCTCGTCTGATACGGCGACGACCGCACGTAGTCGACGACGACCTTGCCGCTCAAGCCCTGGAATTCGCTTGCGGCGATCGGCCGCATCGAATCCGAGACCGTCACGGCATGATGCGCGACGAGACCGCCGTCGATGTAGAAGTCGATGGAGGTCGCCTCCCAGTCGATGCGGAACTGGTGCATCGCGTTCAGGTAGCCGGGGCCCAGGTCGGTCTGCGTCTCGCCGGTGACGAGCGCGCCGCTCCTGACCATTAGCGTGTTGCCGCTGTTTGTGCTGAACAGCGCGATCGGCTCGCCAGCGTTGGCGAGCGTCTGGCCGAAGCCCGAATGCTGGAACGCGTCGCCGGTGAACTTCGCGGTGAAGTCGAGCACGCGGCTCGGGCCGAAGATGTTCTGCGCTGTGCCGTCCGAGCAGTTCGTGGCGTCGACGCACGTGGCGACGCGCGCGCCGCTCACCGTCAGCAGGCCGCCGCCGACCACGGCCGAGCCGCCGCCCTGCCACAGCGCGGCGTTCCACATCGAGGGCATCGTCGTGCCCGAGAACTCGGTGCCGCGCGTCGGCGCCAGGATCACCTCGCCGTCGATCGACTCGGACACGTAGGTGTTGGTCAACGTGCCGGCGCTGAAATCAGCCGACGTCGTATCGTGCACCATCGGCTGCGGCATGTCGAAGCCCGGCAGCGGCGGCGGTGTCATCGGGTTCGGCGCCGGCCCGGCCACCGGCTGCGCCGACGCCGTGTTGCCCGCCGTGTCTGCCGAGACCACGCGGTAGTAGTAGTGCGTGTTCGGCTGCAGCCCGGTGAGGCGCAGCGTGTGCGCCGTGAGGAACGCCGGGTTGGACACAGACTGCGTGTTCGTCGCGAACGTGGAGTCGGTGCCGTAGTCGACGCGCGAGTTGGCGAGCTCGTTGGTCGTCCACGAGACCGATGCGTTCGAGCTGTCGATCGCCGCCGACGTCAGCCCGGAGATCACGGGCGGCGTCGTATCGGCCGTCGTCGAGAAGACGACGTCGACCCAGTAGTTCGTCGCGTTGAATGACTGCGTCGGGAATCCGGGCGCGCCGTACTGGAAGACGCCGTTGCCGCCGGCCACCCCGCTCGCGTCCGCGTGCAGCGGCGCCGCGTTGGCGCCGGCCGACGCGAAGAATCCGGCATCGGTCGCGTAGCCGCCGACGTTCGTATGATACGAGACGACGTAGGTCGTGTTCGCCGCGATGCCGATCGGCGAGCTGAAGAGCACCTGCTGCCAGCCGGGCGCGACGTCCGTTTCGACGAACGCGGCGGTCGCGAGCAGCGTGCCGCTCGCCGACCACAGGTTGCCGACGTGCGAGCCGAGGTTCGCCGGGCCGCGGTAGAAGCGGACGCCCGTTATCGTGCCGGCCGCGTCGCTGCGGAACTTCAGACCGAGCTCGACCGGGGCGGCATCAGGATAGCTGGCGATCGTCGGGACGCTGGATGCCGGGAAGATGCTCGGGCACGGGCACAGCGAGGCGATGCTCACCGTGACGCCGCCTGACGGCGTCTCGATGTTGCCGCTGTCGTCGATCGCGCGGCTCTTGATCGTGACGGTGCCGACCGCGCCGGTCTGCCACTGATACGTCCACGCCGTCGTGCCCTGCGCCATGTGCCAGGTCGCTCCGCCGTCGACCGAGACTTCGACGCCGGCGACGATGCCGCCGCTGTCCGACGCGGTGCCGGTCACCGTCGTGCGCGCGCCGCTCGCGACGGGTCCTGTCGGGCCGGTGATCCCGGACTGGGGCTTCGTGGTGTCGCCGGACGCGCCGGTGATCGTGAACTTCGTCAAGTCGGCCGTCGCGGGCGTTACGCCCATGTCGGCGAACAGGTTGATCGTGGCCTGCTGCATCGCGAGGTCGGTCGCGTGCGAGGGCGGGCTCTGCGTGTGGTCATCGTGCGACGCGTCGAGACCCCACGCCCACTGCACGGTGCCGGCGCCGA
Organism: Acidobacteriota bacterium; assembly: GCA_003223775.1. GTDB lineage: Bacteria > Acidobacteriota > Vicinamibacteria > Vicinamibacterales > CAVVIG01 > QHWK01. The sequence goes on along the minus strand of QHWK01000158.1, from coordinate 1,532 downwards.
ACACGAGCGCGTTGCCCGCCCGATAGAGCGTCAGCGAGTGCGTCGCCGATCCGACGGCCGTCTGCGCGCCGAAGTTGATCAGCTTCTCCGCGCCGTCGAACGTCGTCGACGAGAGGTGCATCAGGCCGGCGGGACGCGATCCGTTATCGAGATCCTCGTCCCACTCGTAGCCGAGCGAGCCCGGCGCAAGGCTCGCGGTGTCGCCGGCCGCGAGGTTCGCGACGCGCGTGTTGCGCCAGAAGCGCAGGTCCTTGAACGCGTCCGGCACGGTGATCGCCGTCGTGCCGCTGTTGACCGTCATGATCGTGCCGGTCACCGCATTCTCCGGGCGGCCGCCGTCGGCGACCGGAGGGGCGAAGCGCGTGTCGCGCCACGTGCCGGTCGTGACGAGGCTCATCGGATCGAGCTTCGAGCCTGCGAGCGTGTCCTTGTAGCTGACCAGCGTGCGATTCGGCGTCGCCGATCCGTCGATGCTCACCTCGAACCGCGTCTTCCAGAACATTTCGTTGCCGCTGAAGAACGCGAGGCTCACGCCCGCGTTGCGCGCCGCTTCCACCGCCGAGCGCTGGTTCAGCGACCAGTACTCGTCGTGGCCCGACGAGACGAACACCTTCGGCTTCGTCGTCGTGCCCGTCAGCGTGCTGCCGTACCGATCGGTGTCGACGCCCGCCTGGTACTTCACGTCGTAGCCGTTGGCTTCGAGGAAGCGTACCATCGGGTACTCGGCGTTGAACAGCCAGCTCTGCACGTCGTGGCCGCGCGTGTCGAACGGCCGGTTGTAGCTCACCTTCGCCGAGCGGAAGGCGCAGGACGACGCGTACGCGCTGCCGGTGTTGCTGATCGGCCCGCCGCAGTAGAGGCTGCCGCCGCCGAAGTCCATCCCGTAGCGGTTGTACGCCTGCCACGTCGTGTCGGAGGTCTGCACCACCATCGCCGCCTGGCGCGCATCGTCGCGCACGACGAAGACGACGTGGCTCGCGCCGCCGGTGTCACCGCGCGTCAGTTTCGCGATGTAGATGCCGGACACCGCGCCACTCGTGGACCACGACGCGAGCACCGGCCACTTGCCGCAGTCGAACAAGTCGGTCGCGGCGTCGAGATCGCAGCCCTGCGCCGGACCCGTCGGCTGCAACGGCCGCGGCGAGACGAACGCCGGACGCGCGAGCGCGGATGCCGACGACGCGTTCGTGGTCGCGACCTTGCGCGCGCCCGCGCCGCCGTAGTAGCCGAGGCGGTAGACGTCGATCGAGAAGCTCGCGTCCGTGTTGATCTTGAACGAGACCGTCGCGCCAGTGTTCACGCTGATGTCGGTGGCGAAGCCCTGAATCGACGCGTCGCCGCTCCCGGCAATGTCCCACTCGCTCGCGAGATTTCCGCCGAGCGCATTCTCCGCCGAGATGAGGTTCGCCTGCGCATGCGCCGGCCACATCGCGTAGCCCGCTGCGACGACCATTGCGACGACGACGGCGACGAATTGAAACACTCTACGAGTCGCGACGCGCTGCAGAATTGTCATAGTCATCCTTGAACAC
>QHWK01000163.1 GCA_003223775.1 Acidobacteriota bacterium | reverse complement strand
CGCGTCGCCGATTCTGTTCAAGCTGGCCGACATGTACGCCGCCGGACTCCAGATCGCCGACGCGACCGTGATGCTGCAGCGCGAGGTCGCCGATCGGCTCGCCGCGAAGCCGGGGACCGCCGAGTACGGCGTGCTGAGCGTGCTGATGCAGCATGTCGCCGACGTCGAACTGCTGCTGAAACTGCCGGCGGGCGCCTTCCGCCCGGCGCCGAAGGTTCTGTCGGCGCTCGTGCGGCTCCGGTTCCACGCGCCGGATCCTCCCGTCGGCGACGCGAACGTCTTCGTCGCCGTCGTGCAAGCCGTCTTCACGCGGCGCCGGAAGACGCTCGCGAACGCCCTCCTGGCGTACGAGCCGCTGGCACGCGCGGCGGCAGCCGAGATCCTCGCGGCGGCGCGCCTCGACGGCCGCCGGCGGCCGGAGACCCTGACCGTCGCCGAATTCGCGCGCCTCGCCGCCGCGCTGTAGCGCCGAAACACGCCGTTTTCCGTTCGTGGTGTCAGACGCGCGCCTCACACGTGCCAGACACCTGCCTCTTGTACCGTTTCGAGGAGCTGTGCTATAGTTTCGCCGTAAGTCGTTCAGCCCGCCCCATTTAGTTTCAGGCGCGCCCAGCAGCCTGACCGAGCCGCACGACGCGGCTCCCTTCGACCCGAACGACCTCCGCCAGGAGTGTCTCGGTCGACGGTTGTACTCGAAGCCTTACTAATGCTCGAAGTCGTGGCGCTCGGCGGAGTCGGCGAGTTCGGGATGAACATGCTCGCGCTCACCTGGGGCGAGACGACCGTCGTCGTCGACGCCGGCGTCATGTTCCCCGATCCCGATCTGCTCGGCGTCGATCGGATCATCCCCGATCCGGCGTATCTGCAGCAGAAAGGGAGCGCTGCCGCGCTGGTCCTCACGCACGGCCACGAGGATCACATCGGCGGCGTGCCGCACGTGCTGGCGCACGTCGCGGGGCCCATCTACGGGACGCCGCTGACGCTCGCGCTCGTCGAGCCGAAGCTCGAGGAGCACGGCATCACCGGCCGGCAGCTGGTGCGGGTCCGGCCGCGCGAGCGCGTCGCGGTCGGCCCGTTCACGATCGAGTTCATCCGCGTGACGCACAGCATCCCCGACTGCGTCGCGCTCGCCATCCACACGCCGCTCGGCGTCGTCGTGCACACGGGCGATTTCAAGATCGATCAGACGCCGATCGACGGCCAGCACTTCGACGTACACCGCTTCGCGGAGCTCGGCGCGTCGGGCGTGCTCGCGCTGTTCGCCGACAGCACGAACATCGATCGCCGCGGCTTCACCGGGTCGGAGCTCGAGGTCGTCGAGGCGTTCGAGGAGATCTTCACGAGCGCGAGCGGCAAGCTGATCGTCGCGGCGTTCGCGTCGAGCATCTACCGGATGCAGATTCTCGTCGACCTGGCGGCGCAGTTCGATCGCAAGGTGGCCTTCGTCGGCCGCGGCATGATCCAGAACTCGGAGATCGCGCAGCGCCTCGGCTACCTGCGGATTCCGACCGGCGTGCAGATCCGCGACGCGGACGTCCCGAGCTACCCGGCGCAGGACGTCCTCTGCCTCAGCACCGGATCGCAGGGCGAGCCGATGTCGGCGCTGTCGCGCATCGCGATCGACGACCACCGCTTCGTGAAGGTGACCGACGACGACACCGTCGTGATCTCGGCGCGCGCGATTCCGGGCAACGAGAAGGCGATCGGCCGCGTCGTCAACCATCTCGCCCGGCGCGGCGCGGTCGTGATCCACGAGGGCATCAAGCACGTTCACGTCTCGGGCCACGGCAGCGAGGAAGAGCTGAAGCTGATGCTGTCGCTCGTGAGGCCGCGCTACTTCGTCCCGGTGCACGGCGAATACCGGCAGCTCTCGCAGCACGCGCGCGTCGCCAAGCGCGTGTTCGCGGGGCGCGACCCGCGGCCCGAGATCCTGCTCGTGGAGAACGGCGACGTGCTGCACTTCGACGACCAGGGCGCGCGCATCGCGGGCAAGGCGCCCGTCGGCCGCGTGCTCATCGACGGCACACTCACGGGCGAGGTCGGCGACGAGGTGCTGCGCGACCGGCGGCATCTCGCCGAGGACGGCCTCGTCGTGCCGGTCGTTGCGATCAACAAACAGACCGGCGCCCTCGAAGGCGTCCCGGATATCATCACGCGCGGCTTCGTGATGGAAGACAGCCAGGCGCTGCTCGCCGACGGCGCGCGGCTGCTCAGCGAGGTCGTGGAGCAGGCGAGCGTCGAGGAGCGCACCGATCAGGGCCTCATCAAGGAGAAGCTGCGCACGGAGCTGCGCCGCTTCTTCCGCAAACGCTCCGGGCGCCGGCCGTTCGTGCTGCCCGTGATCATGGAGATCTGACACCGTGGGTGGATCCACCGTTTCGCGCCGCGTCAGCGAGTTCCTCGGCGTCGCGCTCTTCGCCGCGGCGCTGATCTGGGTCGTCGCGCTCGCCAGCTACGAGCCGTCCGATCCGGTGTGGTTCTTCAGCGCCGGCGCGCACGGCGCGCCCGCCAACTTCGCGGGCCGCGTCGGCGCGTTTCTCGCCGAGGCGTCGTTCCAGCTGTTCGGCTACGCGTCGTATCTCGTGCCCGCCGTGCTCGTCGTCGTCGGATGGACCTATTTCTGGTGCCGCGGCCTCGACGCGGCGATCACGAAGGCGGTCGGCGCCGCGCTGCTCTTCTCGTGCATCAGCGCGTTCCTCAGCCTCCTCTTCGGCACGCTCGAAGTGTCGGGCAAGGCGTTTCGCGCCGGCGGCTACGCCGGCGATTTCGTCGCGTCGCAGATGGCGGATTACCTGAACCGCACCGGCTCGATGATCGTGCTGCTGACGCTGATCTTCCTCTCGATCATCATGTCGACGCAGTTCTCCTTCGGCCGCTTCTCCGGCGCGATCGCAGGATCGATCAAGGAGGCGCTGCTGCGCGGCGTCGACGCATTCCACGAGTGGCGCGAGGAGCGGCGGCGCGAGCGGCAGCGGCGCGACGTGATCGCGAAGCATACGAAGAAAGGCACGGCGACCGCGGCGGTGCTCGCCGCGTCGGCGGAAGGGGCGCCGAAGGCGAACAAGCGCGACACGCGCCCGGCCGAAGCCGACGCCGTCGAGAGCCGGCCGGCGAAGCCGTCGCGCTCGCTCACCGAGAAGGTCGCGCGCGCGTTCCGGCGCGGCGGTGGCGACGAACAGGCGCGGCCCGCGATCGCGCTGCCGGCGGAGCCGGCGCCCGCGTTCGGCAGCGCGAAGTCGTTCGCGCCGCCGAAGGCGCCGCGCGTGAACCTGCCGACGCCGCTCCCGCTCTCCGATCCCGAGCCGACGACGAAAGCGCCCGCCGAGCGGCGCAAGGGCGAGTACACGCTGCCGCCGCTGGCGCTGCTCGACGCGGCGAAGGCCGAGCGGAAAATCGACGAGCGCGAGCTGATGGAAGGCGCGCGCCTCCTCGAGGACAAGTGCCGCGAGTTCGCCGTCGAGGGCAGCGTCGTGCAGATTCATCCGGGTCCGGTCGTCACGACCTTCGAGTTCAAGCCGGACGCCGGCGTGAAGTACGCGAAGATCACCGGCCTCGCCGAGGATCTCTGCCTCGCGATGCAGGCCGACTCGGTGCTGATCGATCGCATCCCCGGCAAGTCGACCGTCGGCATTCAGATCCCGAACCGCACGCGCGAGCAGATCTCGCTGCGCGAGCTCCTCGAGTCCGAGGCGTACAAGCGCTCCACGTCGAAGCTGACGGTCGCGCTCGGCAAGACGATCCACGGCGAGCCGTACATGGCCGACCTCGCGATGATGCCGCACCTGCTGATTGCCGGATCGACCGGCGCCGGCAAGTCGGTGAGCATGAACGGCATGCTCACGAGCATCCTGTACCGCGCGACGCCGGACGACGTGCGGCTGATCATGATCGATCCCAAGCGCCTCGAGCTCGGGATGTACGAGGACATCCCGCACCTGATGACGCCCGTCGTCGTCGACCCGAAGCAGGCGGCCAACGCGCTCCGCTGGGCCGTGCGCGAGATGGAAGAGCGCTACAAGACGCTCGCGGCGGTCGGCGTGCGCAACATCGAGCAGTACAACCGCAACATCCAGGCGGCGATCGCCGAGGGCGAGAAGCCCGAGGACGGCCGCGAGCTGAAGACGCTCCCCTTCATCATCGTCGTGATGGACGAGCTCGCGGATCTGATGATGGTGGCGAGCAACGAGGTCGAGGAGTCGATCGCGCGGCTCGCGCAGATGGCGCGCGCCGTCGGCATCCACCTGATTCTCGCGACGCAGCGGCCGTCGGTCGACGTGATCACGGGGCTCATCAAGGCGAACCTGCCGTCGCGCATCGCCTTCCGTGTCGCGTCGAAGATCGACTCGCGCACGATTCTGGACGGCAACGGCGCCGAGCAGCTGCTCGGCAGCGGCGACATGCTGTTTCTGCCGCCGGCCTCGTCGCGCTTCATCCGCGTGCACGCGCCGTACATCTCGGAGCAGGAGACGGCGCGGCTCGCGAGCTTCCTGCGCAAGCAGGGCAAGCCGGTCTACGACGAGACGATCACCGCGGAGGAGAAGAGCGCCGCCGACGCGATCGAGTACGAGAAGGACGATCTCTACGACGAAGCGGCGCGCATCGTCGTCTCGACGGGCCAGGCGTCGATCTCGTACCTGCAGCGGCGGCTGCGGATCGGCTTCAGCCGCGCGGCGCGGCTCGTGGACATGATGGAGATGGAGGGGCTCGTGTCGCCGGCGGTCGGCGGCAAGCCGCGCGAAGTGCTCGTCGACAAGGGCTACTTCGAGGAAGTGGACGCGCAGCTGCGATGACGCTGAAGGCCGCCGCCCTCGTCGCCTTCGCGCTCGTCGCCGCCGGCGCGGCGGAAGCGCTGCCGCCGGCGAAGACGATGTACACCGACGCGCTCGCGCGCGAGCAGACGCTGCGCGCGGCGCTCTCAGCGCCGGACGCGTCGCCGGGCGTTCTCGAAGAGGTCCGCGCGGAGATCGCGGCGTACGAAGCGATCGTCCGAGGCTACCCCGCCAGCGGCTACAGCGACAACGCGCTCTGGCAGGCGGGATGCCTCGCGCTCGATGCGTTCGCCCGCTTCGGACAGACGATCGATCGCGACGCGGGCATCAGGCTGCTGCGACGACTGGCGGCCGGCTACCCGGCGAGCAGCCTCGTCGCGCAGGTGCCGGCGCAGCTCGCGCGCGTGAACGCGCGCGACGCCGCGGCTCCGCGCCCGCAGCCGGCGAAGCCGCCCGCGGAGCGATCGCCGGCGAAGGCTCCGGGATCGCTCGTGACGATCCGCGACATCCATCGCACCGATTTGCCCGACGCCGTTCGCATCACGATCGAGCTCGACGGCGAGGTGCCGTTCCACGACGAGCGCATCGCGGATCCGCCGCGCGTCTTCGTCGATCTGCCGGGCACACGTCCGGCGCCGGCGTTCGTCGATCGCACGCTGCGCTTCGAGGCGGCGGCCGATGTCGTGCGGCAGGTCCGCGTCGGCCGGCATCCCAACAACACGACGCGCGTCGTGCTCGACGCGGTCGGCCTCACGAGCTACAGCGTCTACCCGCTCTACAGTCCGTTCCGCCTGGTGATCGACTGCGTCCGCTCGATCGCGCTCGACGCGGCGGCGCCGGCGCACCTGCCCGTCGAAGCGTCCGTGCGAGTCGTCGATCCGCCGCCGATTGCCGCGCGCACGCTCGCGACGATCTGGACGCGCCGCTTCCCCGCAGGATCGCCGGCGAACGCCGCGCTTCTCTCGACCGTGCGTGCGGCGGATGCGGCCGAGCCGCGCGCGGCAGGCGAAGCGCCGAAGCCGGCGCCGCCGCCGCTTGCGTCGATCGCCGTCGCGCCGCCCGCCGCGAAAACGACGGCCGGCGGGCTGACGATCGCGCGGCAGCTCGGCCTCGGCGTCTCGCGCATCGCGATCGATCCCGGCCACGGCGGACACGATCCGGGCGCCAAGGGGAAAGGGATCACCGAGGCAGACCTCGTGCTCGACATCGCGCTGCGCGTCGAGAAGCTGCTGCAGAACGTGCCGGGCGTCGAGGTGATCCTGACGCGCCGCGGCGACGAATTCATTCCGCTGCCCGAGCGCACGGCGATCGCCAACCGCGAGGCGGCCGATCTGTTTCTCTCGATTCACGCGAACGCAAGCCCGAACGCGCAGGCGCGCGGCATCGAGACCTATTTCCTGAACTTCGCGACGAACACGAGCGCCGCCGCCGTCGCCGCGCGCGAGAACGCGACCTCCACGCTCGCGATGGGCGAGATGCCCGACATCGTCAAGGCAATCGCGCTCAACAACAAGGTCGACGAGTCGCGCGACTTCGCGAAGGACGTGCAGCGCGCGATGTACGAGCGGCTGCGGCCGGCGAATCGGACACTGCGCGATCTCGGTGTGAAGCAGGCCCCGTTTGTCGTCCTCATCGGCGCCACGATGCCGAGCGTGCTGGCGGAGATTTCCTTCGTCACCAACGCGCAGGAGGGGCGGCTGCTGAAAGGGAACGCGTACCGGCAGCGGATCGCCGAATCGCTCTTCAACGCGATTCGGAAATATCAGACGTCGCTGAAGGCGGCGCCAATCGCGGCGGTGCAACACTAACGGCCCTACGCCGCCACCAGAACATCGCCACCGCCATCACCGCGCCGAGCAGCAGCGCGGCGAGCACCATCGCGCCCGTGAGGCCAAGCGATCCGATGAGGACGTCACTCAGCTTCGCCAGCCCGGTCTCGTCCTTCGGCGGCGAAATGATCTTGACGATGATCGGGCTCGCGTTCTGAATCAAAACTTCTCGAACGCCAGCGCCGCCAGCGTGCGGACGGCGACGCCGCTCGGTCCCTTCGGCTGATACGGTTTCGATTCCTCGGCCCATGCCGTGCCCGCGATGTCGAGGTGCGCCCACGGCAGCCCGTCGGCGAATTCCTTCAGGAACATCGCCGCCGTGATCGAGCCGGCCGCGCGGCCGCCCGTGTTCATCATGTCGGCGATCTCGCTCTTGATCTGCTCGCGGTAGTCGTCGAACAGCGGCATCGGCCACGCGCGATCGCCGGCGCGATCGGCCACGCGCCGCACCAGATCGATCCACGCATCGTCGTTGCCGAAGAGTCCGCTCGTCACCTTGCCCAGCGCGACGACGACGGCGCCGGTGAGCGTCGCGACGTCCACGAGATGCGTCGCGCCGAGCTTCCGCGCGTACCACAGACCGTCGCCGAGAATCAGCCGGCCTTCCGCGTCGGTGTTGATCACTTCGACCGTCTTGCCGGCGGCGCTCTTCAGGATGTCGCCCGGCTTGATCGCGCGGCCGCCCGGCATGTTCTCGGTGGCCGGCACGACGCCGACCACGCGCATCGGCGCGTTCAAGAGCGCGATCGCGCGCATCGCGCACGCGACGGCGGCGCCGCCCGACATGTCGTCCTTCATCAGCTCCATGCGATCGGCAGGCTTGATCGAGATTCCGCCCGTATCGAACGTGATCCCCTTCCCCACGAGGCCGAGCACCGGCGCGGCCGGCGCGCCCGGCGGCTCCCAGCGGAACACGATCACGCGCGGCGGCTCGACGCTGCCCCGCGCGACGCCGAGCAGCAGGCCCATGCCGAGCTTTTCGATCTCGTTCTCGTCGAGGATCTCCGTCGAGACGCCGGCGTCGGCGGCGAGCGCCGCGGCGCGCCGCGCGAACTCGCGCGGCGTCAGCGTGTTGCCCGGTTCGTTCGCGAGCTCGCGCGCGAGGTTGCTGCACTCGCCGAGAATCCGGCCGCGCGCGACGGCGGCGCTCGTCGCGGCGTCGTTCGTGTCGTTGACCACCACCGTCCATGCCGGCGGCGCGGCGGGTGCGGGCTCTCCGGTTTTGTACGTGCCGCCGTAGAACTCGGCGAGCGTCAACCCTTCGGCGACCGCCTGCGCGAGCTCGGCGGACGCGCCGGTCCCACGCACGGCAAACGCCGCGCGCGCGACATGACGATTTCGTGCGTTGAGCCCGCCGGCCGTCGCCAGCTTGCGGATCAGTTCCGGCCCGCGCTCGCCGGGCCCGCTGCCGATGAGCGCGACGCGGCGCGCGCGCCAGTCGCGGTCGGTCACCGGCGTGACGAAGAGCTCGAAGGCTTTCGCCTGGAACTCCTTCGATGCGATCGCTCGCCCGATTTCGCCGCCTGTCGCCGCATCGAGTCCCGCAACGGCCTGTGCTGTCTCGTCGGAAAACCAGGGAACGATAAGGAAATCGGTATCGATGGCGGCCAACGGACCGGTGGCGCAAACCACAGAGGCCGAAGCAGAGGCGGAACGCATCCCGTTATTATCACTGAAGCTGCTTGCCGACGTCTCCTCCGCCGGGTACAATTTCGTGCAGCCTCCCTCACAAGACCTGTCAGTTGAGGTACTTGCTATGAATCTACGGCGGCCAGGCGCGTGGACCGGCCTCTTGTCGGTGGTCCTGTCGGCGACGCTCGCGGCGGCCGCCGGGGGGCAAAAGACCGATAAGGACGCGAAGGATTCCGACAAGCGGCCGCAGGTCCGCTTGAAGGCGCAGCCGGTGATCGCGATGGCGCCGGCGCGCGTCGTGCTGACGGCCGAACTCGTTGGCGGCGCGAACGATTTCGAGGAGTTCTACTGCCCCTCCGTCGAATGGGAATGGGGCGACGGCACGCAGTCGGAGTCGTCGAGCGATTGCGCCCCGTACGAGCCGGGCAAGTCGGAGATCAAGCGGCGCTACACGGTCGAGCACGTGTTCCGTGCCGGCGCCTATCGCGTGATGTTCCACCTCAAGCGGCGCGACAAATCGGTCGGCGCGGCGAGCGTCAACATCCAGGTTCGCCCGGGGCTGCGCGACGGCGACAACATCCGCTAGCGGCCACGCGAATCCCACATCCGGACACTCCATCGGCCGGCGCCGATCTGCCGGCCGTTTTTCTTAGCAAATCGCGCCGTTCGGTTGTCTGAAAGTGGCACGGGGTTCGCCTGAGCAGGCGTCGTGCGCCTCAGGACCCGGCTCCTGCACACCCTTGCAGCGACGCTCATCGTGATGACGGCGATGGTGACGGTCGGCCTCACGGCGCCGGCCGACGCGGCCTTCGCGATCACGATCCGCCCCGTCTTCGCCACGCTCGGGATCGACGTCGACGTGAAGCTCGGCGCCATGCACCTGCATCTCGCCTGGTCCGCAATTCCCCCGACGCCTTCATCAACCAAACCGGCCGGTCCGCTGTTCTAATAGCCGCATGGACGCTGCGCTGCAGGACATTCGATACGCCATCCGTCTGTGTCTGCGAACGCCGGGCTTCACCGCCGTCGCGGTGCTCGCCCTCGCGCTCGGCATCGGCGCGAACACGGCGATCTTCACGATCGTCAACGCCGTGCTGCTCGATCGGCTGCCGTTCCGCGATCCCGATCGAATCGTCGCGGTGTGGGAGGAAGGCGCGCACCGTCCGGGACACAGCAACGTGCTCGGCCCCTCGCAGTTCCTGCGCTGGGGCGATCGCGCCACCAGCTTCGAGGCGATGGCCGGCCTCGTCGACACGCGCGCGAACCTGACGAGCGGCGGCGCGCCCGAGGAAGTGGTCGTGCAGAACGTGACGCGCGAGTTCTTCCCGATCCTCGGCGTGTCGCCGCTCCTCGGCCGCATCTTCAGCGACGCCGAGAATCGCGACCCGCGATCGGGCGTCGTGATCCTCGGCTACGACATCTGGCAGCGCCGCTTCGGCGGCGATCCCGGCGTCGTCGGCCGCGTGATTCAGCTCAACGCGCAGCCGCGGACCATCGTCGGCGTGATGCCGCGCGGGTTCCGCCTGTTCCTCAAGGAGGGATCGCTCGCGGGGAAGCCATCGGATATGTGGGCGCCGTGGCTGCTGCCGGCGGACGCGAGGAATTTCGGCGGCCGCTACATGGAAGCGATCGCGCGGCTGAAGCGCGGCGTGACGCGCGCGCAGGCGGAGCTCGAGCTGAAGACGATTGCCGCGGCCCTCGCCGTCGAAACGCCGCAGCGCAACACGAACTGGACCGCGCAGGTCCACCTGCTGCACGACGAAGTGTCGGGCGAGTACCGCCGATCGCTCGTGATCCTCGCCGGCGCCGTCGCGTTCGTGCTGCTGATCGCGAGCGCGAACGTCGCGAATCTGCTCCTGTCGCGCGGCGCGGTGCGGCAGCGTGAGATCGCGATCCGCTCCGCGCTCGGGGCGCCGCGCTTTCGCGTCATTCGTCAACTGTTGACCGAGAGCGTCGTCCTCGCCGTGCTCGGCGGCGCCGCCGGCCTCGTGATCGCCGTCTGGGGCGTGCGCGTGCTGCTGGCGCTCAGCCCGGTCGACCTGACCATGGCCGGCGATCTGCGTCTCAGCTATCCGGTGCTCGCGTTCACCGCGGCGGTGTCGCTCGCCACCGCGCTGGCGTGCGGGCTCGCGCCCGCCTTCGAGGGCTCGCGCGCCGACGTGCAGGAGGCGCTCAAGGAGGGCGCGCGCCAGGGCGGCCCGGGCGTGCGCCATCGCCGCATGCTGCAATCGTTCGTGGTCGCCGAGATCGCGTTGTCCGTCGTGCTCCTCGTCGGCGCGGGGCTGCTGCTCCGCAGCTTCACGACGCTGCGCGGCGTCGATCCCGGGTACTCGACGGCCAACGTCCTGACGATGCGGCTCCAGCTGCCCGGCGCGAGATACCGCGACGATGGCCAGCGCATCCGCTTCTTCCGCGAGGCGACGGCGCGCATCCAGCAGCTGCCGGGCGTCCAGTCGGTCGGCGCGATCAGCTTTCTGCCGCTGACCGGCCTCGGCGCCGGCACCTCGTTCACAATCGAAGGCCAGCCGCCGCCGGCGCCCGGACAGGATTTCGTGACGAACGTGAGCGTCTGCGACAACGGCTTCTTCCGGACGATGAACGTGCCGCTCGTGCGCGGCCGGCTGTTCACCGAGCGCGAGATGATCGAGCGATCGAACGTCGTCGTGATCAGCGAGTCGCTGGCGCGCAAGTACTTCGCGAATTCCGATCCGATCGGCAAACGGCTCGGCATCTATATGACCGACCCGATCGTGCCGACCGAGATCGTCGGCATCGTCGGCGACGTCAGGTTCCAGGATCTGACGGCGGAGCCGAAGCCGACGACCTACTGGCCGCATCCGCAGCTCGCCTACTCGTCGATGACGCTGACGGTGCGCGCCGCGGGGGATCCGCTCGCGCTCGCGCCCGCCGTCGAGCACGCGATTCGCACGCTCGATCCGGACCAGCCGGTGTCCGACGTCCGCACGATGGCGCAGTGGGTGGCGAAGACGCTCGCGCAGGCGCGCTTCAATTCGCTGCTGCTCGCGACGTTCGCCGGGCTGGCGCTGCTGCTGGCGGCCATCGGCATCTACGGCGTCATGTCGTACGCGGTGAGCCAGCGGACCTCCGAGATCGGGATCCGCCTCGCGATGGGCGCCGAAGCGCGGGACATCCTCAGAATGATCGTCGGCAGCGCGTTTCGGCTGACCGCGATCGGCCTCGCGATCGGCGTCGCGCTGGCGCTGGCGCTCAGTCGAACCGTCGCGAGCCTGCTCTACGAGACGGCCGGCACCGATCCGATCACGTTCGCGGCGGTGCTCGCGACGCTGAGCGTCGTGGCGCTCGTCGCGAGCTATCTGCCGGCGCGGCGCGCGGCGCGCATTCCGCCGGTGGACGCGCTGCGCTGCCAGTGAGACCTTTGCGACCCTGCCTGGCCTGCCCGACCTGCCTGGCCTGTCGCTACGGACGGATGATTTCAGCGCCGGCGAACTTGCGGCTCTTCGTCTGCGCGGTGACGCTCTGCAGGTAGTCGCTGATCTGCAGCGCCGTGCGGAACACCAGCCGCCCGAGCGCGCCGAGGCTGTTCGATTCCGACGGCCGCCCGAACACCGCGTCGCCGACGTCGTCGGCCTCGCGCTCGGCGAGCGTGCCAAGCGTCGCGACAACGTGGACGTAGTACTTGCTGTCGCGGCTGACGCGTGATGGATCGCCGAGCGGCATGTCCATCGGCATCGTGCGCG
>QHWK01000157.1 GCA_003223775.1 Acidobacteriota bacterium | reverse complement strand
TCGTTCACCTTGAACAGCTCGGACGGATGGCCGACGCGCCCCCACGACATGTCCGTGATGTGCAGCAGGCCGTCGATGCCGCCCAGATCGATGAACGCGCCGTAGTCGGTGATGTTCTTGACGACGCCTTTGAGAACCTTGCCTTCGGCGAGCGTCTCCAGCGTGTGCTTCTTCTTCTCGGCGTTCTCCTCTTCGAGGAGCGCCTTGCGCGAGAGCACGATATTGCCGCGCTTCTTGTTGACCTTGATCACGCGCATGCGCAGCTCCTGGCCGCGCAGCGCATCGAGATTCCGCACGGGACGCACGTCGATTTGCGATCCGGGGAGGAACGCGCGGACGCCGATGTCCACGGCGAGGCCCCCCTTGATCCGCTCGATCACGCGGCCGATGACGACCTTGCGCTCGGCGTAGGCCTTCTCGACCTCGTCCCAGATTTTCATCTTCTCGGCTTTTTCGCGCGACAGCACGACGTAGCCGTCGCGGTCTTCCGTGCGCTCGAGCAGCACGTCGACGATGTCGCCGGGCTGGACGGTGATCTGGCCGGTCTCGTCGAGGAATTCGTCGACCGCGATGATGCCTTCGGACTTGTAGCCGACGTCGACGACAACCTCCGACGGCGTCACTTTGAGAACCGTTCCCTTGACGACTTCGCCTTCCGCGATGTTGCGGAAGCTGTTATCGTAGGAATCGAGCAGCCGAGCGTACTCGGCCGGATCAATCTGCTCGTCGTCTTCGCGCGGCCGTGCTTTGAGCGTGCCGCGGTCCGTGCGGTCGCTGCGCTCCGTGCGTTCGCTCGTCGCGACGCCCGCGCCGCCCCCCGCACCGGGAGTGTTCTCGTCTTCTACGTTCGCCATGCCTTGCGCGTCCTCCTGTCGTCCCCCGACGTGCGCTCAGGACGACCCTGAGCATCTGTCGAAGGGTCGCTCGATTGCCGGTGCATTTCTGGCGGGCGCCGGCCCCCGCGAGGTATTTGGGAATTGCGATAAGCATCAGAGAGTACGACACTTATCGCTAAACTGTCAAGGTTCCGAAAGGACGGCACGATGGCCAAACGCAAGGCCAGCCCGCGCGGCGCGGCGGCCCGGTCCAGCCGAAAACGGGCGGGAAATCGCCGCTCGGCTAAACGCCCCAGCGGGCGGAAGGTGGCGAGCCGGCGAAAGGGGGCCGCGAAGAAGCGTGTGCAGACCGTAAAGCGCGCCACCTCGCGCAAATCGGCGGCCGGGCGCGGCGGAAAGGTCCCGCGGCTCAACCGTGCCCGGCGAACGCTCAAAGACGACACCGTCCTGGCCACGCCGCCGTCGTCGCTCAATATGAACCGCCGCGGAACGGCAGCCCGGAGCGGCCGCGCCGAGCTCGACCAATCGCGCCGCGCGCATCGCAGCATGACGCCGGAGATCGCCGGGGGCGACGTGGACGTCGATGTCGAGGACGCGTACTTCACCGGCGAGGAAGCGCCCGGCGGCGACAATCCGACGCCCGATCAGGACGTCGTGGACGACATCGGCAAGGCGCTCGGCGTCGAGTACGCGGATAACGAGGAACTGAAGTCGAGCGACAAGGTCGTCGAGCGCGACAAACACCGCTGGGAGCTCGATCCCGCGTCGGCGGAGGATTACAAGGAGAGGAAGTAGGGGCCTCAGGCTGGGGCTGACTGAAGGCGACCCTGAAAAGGGTCGCCCTGCATTCCACGGCTAGCCCCTGGCCCCGAGCCCCGAGCCCTTCACGATCTCGAGCACTTCCTTCACGACGTCCTGCACCGGCTTCCGCGTCGTATCCACTACGATCGCGTCCGCTGCCGCGTAGAGCGGCGACACCGCGCGCGTCGTGTCGCTCCGATCGCGTTCGGTGAGCAGCGTCTTCACCTCCGACACCGCGGCCGGCCCGCCCGAGTGCGAAGGATCCTGCGCGCGGCGGCGCGCGCGCTCTTCCGGCGCGGCGTCGAGATAAATTTTCACGTCGGCCTGCGGGAACACGACGGTGCCGATGTCGCGCCCTTCCATGACGATCTCGCCGCCGGCGCCGAGGTCGCGCTGGACCGCGACGAGAATGGCCCGGACGCGCGGCAGCCGCGCGACGGCGGCGGCCGCGCGATCGATCTCCGGCGTCCGGATCTCGCGCGTGACGTCCACGCTGTCGATCAGCACGCGCGCGTTCGACACGACGATGAGCGAGGCGTCGGCGAGCGCGGCGACCGCCGCTTCGTCGTCGAGCGCCACGCCTTCGCGCAGCGCCTTCCACCCGATCGCGCGGTACATCGCGCCGCTGTCGACGTGCCGGTAGCCGAGCTCCGATGCCACCGCGCGCGCGACGGTTCCCTTGCCCGCGCCCGATGGTCCGTCGATGGCGATGATCAGCTTCCGCATGCAGGTGAGGCAGATCGGGCAGGTCTGGCAGGTCGGCCAGGTCAGGCAGGTCGGGCAGGTCAGGCAGGTCGCAGAGGGACGCCAACGTTCCGCCTTTGTGACCTTCGTGACCCGCCAGACCCGCCCGGCCTGCCAGACCCGCCGGGCCTGCCGGACCCGCCGGGCCTTGAGAGTAACATGCGCGTCGTGCGGCTCTTCCGGTGGTTCGTCGTCGCCGTTGCGCTCGTCGTGCTCGTGCTCGTCGTCCGGCCCTACGCGCACGGATTGTCGTTCGTCATCCGCGCGGCCGAAATCGGCGGCACGGCGGAGCGGCTCGCGCGATTCGACACGGTCGCGATCGCGACGCGCGACATCACGATTCCGACGCGCGCCGGAGGGATGCGCGCGCGCGTGTACGAGCCGAACCGATCGCGCCGGCGCGTCGCGCTCTTGACATCCGGGCTGCACCCGTCGGGGATCGACGAGCCGCGGCTCGTGCGGCTTGCGCGGCAGGTCGCCGCGAGCGGCGTGGCGGTCGTCACGCCGGACATTCCGGAGCTGTCTCGCTTCGAGATCACGCCGGCGATCACGGACGCGATCGAGGAAGCGGGCCGATGGCTCGCGATCGACTCCGGCCTTGCGCCCGATCATCGCGTCGGCCTCATGGGCGTCAGCTTCAGCGGCGGCCTGTCGATTGTCGCGGCGGCGCGGCCGTCGATCGCCGATCGCGTCGCGTACGTCTTCGCGCTCGGCGGCCACGACGATCTGCCGCGCGTGCTGCGCTATCTCTGCACGGGACGCGAGCCGCGGCCGGCGCCGAAAGTCCGGCTCGCCGTCGACACGGGCGAGAACGACACGTTCGTGCTGCCGCCGCACGACTACGGCGTCGCGGTGATTCTGCTCTCGATCGCCGACCGCGTCGTGCCCGCGGCGCAGGCGGAGCGGCTGCGCGCCGGCGTCCGCCGGTATCTCTGGGCGTCGGCGCTCGACGGCGGCGTGGACAAGGCTCGCGCGCCGGCGGAGTTCGAGGCCGTGCGCGCGTACGATCGCACGCTGCCGGAGCCGTCGGCGACGCTGCTGCGCTACGTCATCGAGCGCGACGTCGTCCACCTCGGCGCGCGGCTCCTGCCGCTGCTCGGCTCGCAGGGCGCGGCGCCGTCGCTCTCCGTGTCGAAGTCGCCGAAGCCGTCGGCGCCGGTCTTCCTGCTCCACGGCCTCGAGGACAACGTCGTGCCGGCCGTCGAGTCGGAGTACCTCGCGGAAG
>QHWK01000156.1 GCA_003223775.1 Acidobacteriota bacterium | reverse complement strand
CTCGTCATTCTCGGCTTCGACGGCATGGACCCCCACCTCGTCCGGAAATGGATGGACGAAGGGC
Organism: Acidobacteriota bacterium; assembly: GCA_003223775.1. GTDB lineage: Bacteria > Acidobacteriota > Vicinamibacteria > Vicinamibacterales > CAVVIG01 > QHWK01. The sequence continues at coordinate 4,077 of QHWK01000156.1, read as the reverse complement.
GGCTGCCGAACATGAAGAAGCTCGGGTCGCGCGGCAGCGGCGTGCGCACGCTCGGCACCACGCACTCCCCGGAATCGCCGACGGCCTGGGCGTCGTTCGCCACCGGCGTGAACGCCGGCAAGCACAACATCTACGACTTCCTGATCCGCGATACGGCGACGTATCTACCCGATCTCGGGATGGTGCACTTCGAGCCGCCGCACTTCATCCTGAACTACTTCCCCGTGTCGAAGCCGGTCGTCGAATCGATCCGCGGCGGCACGTCGTTCTGGGTCACCGCGGGGCGAGCGGGCGTGCGTTCGAGCATGCTGACGGTGCCGGTCACCTTTCCACCCGAAGACGTGCCCAACGGCGAGCTCCTCTCGGGGCTGCCGCTGCCCGACATCCGCCGGACAATGGGCACGTTCTACTACTTCGGAACGGATCTCAGCCGCTACGAAGAGGGCAACACGGAGTTCGGCGGGATCCTGAAGCGTCTGGTCTTCGATGGCGACGTCGCGCAGACGGAGCTCGTCGGCCCGCCGAACCCCATCGTGAAGCAGCAGCTGCGCGCGGCGCGCGCGAAGACGAGGCCGTCGGCGATGACCGACGGCGAGAAGATGACGATCGCCGAGCTCGAGGCGCGCGAGGACGTGCGCCTGCCGGTGACGATCCACTGGAACCGCGCGGGGCGCTCGGCGACGATCGACATCGGCGACAACACGGTGCACCTCGACGAGCACCAGTGGAGCAAGTGGATCAACCTCGATTTCTCGATCAACCTGCTGCTGCGCGTGCACGGCATGGCGCAGATGTATCTCATCGGCGCCGGCCCCGAGCTGCAGCTGTACATCTCGCCGGTGAACTGGAAGCCGGACAGGCCGCCGGCGCCGATGTCGTCGCCGCCGTCGCTCTCCGCCGATCTGTACGAGCGGCTCGGGCCGTACCGCACGCTCGGGTGGGCCGAGGCGACGTGGCCGCTCAACGAGGATCGCATCGACGAGAAGACGTTCATGGACGATCTGTACCGCGCGTTCGACGATCGCGCGCAGGTGATCCTCCAGCGGATCGACGCGAAGCAGTGGGACCTCGTCGTCGGCGTCATCGAGTCGACCGATCGCGTCCAGCACATGATGTGGCGGCTCATCGATCCGTCGCATCCGATGTACGACAAGACGCTCGCGGCGAAATACGGCGATGCGATCGAGCGCGTCTACCGGCGCTGCGACGACTTCGTCGGGGAGGTGATGTCGCGCATCGATCCGGCGACGCCAATCCTGATCGTCTCGGATCACGGCTTCCACTCGTTCCGCCAGTCGGTGAACCTCAATACCTGGCTCGTGCAGGAAGGGTTCATGGCGATTCAGGGGCAGCAGCCCGGCGAGAAGAAGCTGCAGGATCTCTTCGGCGGGAGCGGCACCTTCTGGGAGAACGTCGACTGGTCGCGGACGAAGGCGTATGCGATGGGCCTCGGCCAGATGTACGTCAACCTCAAAGGCCGCGAAGGCCGCGGCATCGTCTCATCGGAGGAGTCGAGCGGCGTGCAGGATGCGCTCGTCGCGCGCCTCCTGACGATGGCCGATCCGAAAACGGGCGCGAAGATGGTCGACGCGGTCTACAAGCGGGACGACATCTACCGCGGCGGCTTCGTCAGCAACGCCGCGGAGCTCCAGGTCGGCCTCGCCGACGGCTACCGCGTCTCGTGGCAATCGACGCTCGGCGGCTCGCCGCCGGGCCTCGTCTACCCGAACATGAAGAAGTGGTCGGGCGACCACGGCTCGTACGACTATAAGCAGACGTCCGGCACGCTCATCTCGAGCCGCCCGATCGACGCCGGCGACGTGGACATCATGGACATTGCGCCGACCGTGTTGAAGTACTTCGGGGTGCCGATACCTCCGGATATAGATGGCAAGCCGATCTTCTGAACGGAAGAGAACGCAGAGCAGGCAGAGGCCGCAGAGGCAGAGGCCGCGCAGAGGCAGCATCGCGCGCGTTGTGATCTTGGCGTTCTTCGCGATCTTTGCCTGCTCTGCGTTCTCCAGTCAGGCGCAGCCTCCGGATCGCGCGCGCACGGAGGCGCTCGCGCGGCGCGCGACCGAGCGGCTGCAGGCGCTGCAGCGCGAAGCCGATCGGCTCGCGTCCGAGGAGCGATCGCTGCTGAACGACGTCAAGAAGCTCGAGGTCGAGCGGCAGCTGCGGGCCGAGGAGCTGAAGCGCGTCGAAGCCGACGCCGCGCGGGTGCAGGCCGACCTCGATGCGACGAGCGCGCGCATGGCGGCGCTCGAGGCCGCGAGCCGCGCCGAGACGCCGGAGCTGCGCGCGCGGCTCGTCGAGATCTACAAACTTGGGCAGGCGCGCTACCTGCGACTGCTGCTCGCGACGTCCGATCTGCGTCAACTCGGCCAGTCGACGCGGACCGTCGCCGCGCTCGCGAAGCTCGATCGCGATCGCATCGCGTCGCACGCGCGCACGCTGGCCGAAATGAAGCGCGAGCAGCAGACGCTGCGGGAGCGCCAGGCGCAGCTCGCCACCGCGCGCGCGGCGGCGGAAAAAGCCAGCGCCGCGGCGCAGCGCGCCGCGATCGCGCGAAACGATCTGATTCGCGACATCGATCGCCGGCGCGATCTGAACGCGCAACTCGCCGGGGAGCTGCAGTCGGCGCAGCAGCGGGTTCAGGCGGCGCTGCGCGATCTCGCGTCGAGCGCCGCGGGTTCCGACACGGTGGCTTTGCCGCTGCGTCCGTTCCGCGGCGACATCCCGTGGCCGGTCGCCGGGACCCTCGCGCGCCGCTTCGGCCGCAGCACGACGGCCGCCGGCGCCTCGAACGGCATCGAGATCGCCGCGCTCGAAGGCGCCGAGGCGCGCGCCGTGCACGACGGCGTCGTCGCGTTCGCGGGCACCTTTTCGGGATTCGGGAATCTGGTGATCCTCGACCACGGATCGCAGTCGTTCAGCCTGTACGGCGATCTGCTCGATATCGCCGTGAAAAAGGGCGTCCGCGTCGAGCAGGGGCAGCGCGTGGGCGCGGTCGGTCCGACCTCGTCCGGGGCCGACGGCCTCTACTTCGAGCTGCGCGTCGACGGTCAGCCGGTCGATCCCTTACAATGGCTTAGGAAACGGTAGGTGTTATGAGCGCTCGCACCCGCGTGATCGTGATGTCCATCACCGCCCCCGTGGTCGCATTCGCGATCCTCGGCGGCTTCCTCGGCAAAGTGATGGCGCGCGAGGAGACCTATCAGCACCTCCGTATCTTCGACGACGTCGTCGGGATGATCGCGAACTACTACGTCGAAGAAGCCGACATGGACAAGGTGATGCTCGGCGCGATGCACGGGCTCGCCGATTCGCTCGATCCGGACAGCGCGTATCTGACGCCCGCCGAAGTGAAGCAGGTGGAGAGCGGCACGCCGCTGCCGCCGGCCGGCGTCGGCCTCGAGCTGACGCGGCAGTACTATCTGCGCGTGATCGCGGCGCGCGACAACTCGCCGGCCGCGAAGGCCGGGCTGCGCACCGGCGACTACGTGCGCGCGATCAACGACAAGCCGACGCGCGAGATGTCCGTGTGGGAGGGCATGCGTGCGCTGCGCGGCGCGCCCGGATCGAAAGTGTCGCTGACGATCATCCGCGGCAACGCCGCCGATCCGCACGTCGTCGAGCTGACGCGCGAACCGGAGCCGGGTTCCGCCGTCAGCGCGCGGATTGCCGCGCCGGCCGTCGGCTACGTGCGCGTCGCCGCGCTCGGCCGCGACACCGCCGATCAACTGAAGGCCAACGTCGACGACGTCGTGAAGCGCGGCGCGGCGAAGGTGATCGTCGACGTGCGCCGCGTCTCGAGCGGCGCGATCGACGACGGCCTCGCGATGGCGCGCCTGTTCGTCGCGAAGGGCACGCTTGCGCAGCGCGAGTCGAAGAGCGGCGCGCATGAAACGATCGCCGCGAGCGCCGGCGACGGCGCGATTACCGTTCCGATCGTCGTCCTCATCGACACGGGCACGTCGGGCGCCGCCGAAGTGTTCGCGTCGGCGCTGGCCGGCAACAACCGCGCGGAGCTCATCGGCGAGCACACGATCGGCCGCGCCGCCGCGCAAAAGCTGG
>QHWK01000155.1 GCA_003223775.1 Acidobacteriota bacterium | reverse complement strand
GAGGTCCCACCGGTCGAAGTCGCCGCCGCGAAGCACGCACGCGCCGTCGCTGCGCAGCGTCGATTCGAGTGACTGGAGCCGCTCGTGAGCCGCGCGCCACCGCTCGGACCAGATGGCGAAATGGCGCGGCCGCGGCACGACGACGTCCGCCGCCACACGGCGGCGCCACGGCGTGAGCCCGTGAGACAAGCGGCCACACAGCCTGGCCGCTGGCTGCAGCAACTGCAGACATGCCGTCAGCACGCGCATGGCGGCCAGGACGGGTGCCGATCGATCGGCGCTGACGAATCGTGTTCTGGCCGCGTTGACGCCGGCCTGGATCACCGAGATTGCGACGGCAATCCCGAGAAGAGGGACCGCAACGGCGAGCGCCCGCCAGAGGAGCGCGAGCATCGACGCTGCACTGAGAGCGGGCATCAGTAGGTACCACTCGGGCATCAGCGGCAGCGACGACACGAGGCCAGCCGCAGGTTCATAGATCGACTGGAACGGCGCGCAGCCCCACGTGCCCTGATAGATACGTCCCCGACTCCAAATCCTTCGTGTGTGGCCGTTCCCGTACACTCGACCCGCCCAGCAGACATGCCCTGCGGCGTTGTATTTCTCGGGCCACTTCGATTCGAGCAAAGCCTCGGCCTTGCCGTATCCGCGCTGCTGTTTCCAGTACGTTCGCACCGAGCCGCGCCGGTGATGCCACACCATCGCCGCCGGACAGAAGCCGATCGTCCGGCCACTGTCCCTGAGACGCCAGCACACATCGACGTCGTCGCCCGCAACGCGGAACTGCGGATCGAATCCGCCAATCGCCTCGAGGTCGGCCTTGCGAAACGCCATGTTGCAGCCCGGAATGTGCTCCGCCTCGCAGTCGGAGACGAGGACGTGAACGGGTCCGCCGGGCGCGGCGGCGATGCAGTCCGCGACGATGCCGTTCCCGGGCGGCGGGATGTTCGGGCCGCCGATGGCGGCGTGATCGCTCGTGAGAAACGCATGCGCCAGGTTCGACAGCCACTGCGGATCGGGATATGCGTCGTCGTCGAGATACGCAACGATCTCGCCGGTTGCGGCGCGCAATCCGGTGTTTCGCGCGTGGCTCAATCCGCGGTTGCGCGTGACGATCACGCGGAAGCCGTACGCGCGCGCAATTTCCGCTGTGCCGTCGGTCGACCCGTCGTCGACGACGATCACTTCGAAGCTGTCGTATTCGAGCTTTCGCAGCTCCTCACAGGTCTGTCGGATGGTGCGCGCGCCGTTGTAGCTGCACACGACGACGGACACGGAGGGCCAGAAGATGTAATTGGAAAGCGGGACCTCGCTGAACGCTTCGCGCACGGCTGCCAAGGCAGGCTTCGGACGCCTGTCCCGATCCGTAAGCCCAAACGCCCAATCCTCGGCTTCGGCCCCGCCGCGATACCACTCGTCGGTCCACGCATACGCGAACACGCCGGCACACCCGTGCTCGAACGCAGTTCGGATCTGCGAGCCGAGCACGTGCGCCTGCAGGTTCTCGCCGTTTCGAAAGCTGTCCAGGCCGATCTCCCCCATCACCAGCGGAAAATCGCCGACCAGGTTCTGAAGGCGCGCGAGGTACGCGGCAAACCGATCTCGCGACTCGAGGTACACATTGAAGCAGTAGAAATCCAGGAACGGGAGCTGAAGATATTCGGTCGAGGGGTAGTTGACGTACGTGATCATCGCACCCGGGTCCTCGTCTCCGACCGCGCGGTGCAAACGCCGCAGATAACGCTCGATGCGCCGGCGCCCGTGCCACCGCACGAGCGCCGCCGGAATCTCGTTGCCGAGCGAATACGCCAGAATCGCCGGGTGCCCGGACACGGCGCGCACCTTGGCGCGCACGACCGCGCCGATGTCCGGCGCGTCGTCCTTATCGGTGAGAAAGCCGACGTATTGGTCGCCCGCGAGATCGACGACGACGCGCAGCCCGTTTTGCGCGGCGAGATCGAGCAGCGCGTGCGGCGGCGAGTTGTACACGCGGACCGCATTGATCCCGTTGGCCGCCATCGCGGCGAAGTCGCGTTCGATCAGTTGAAGGTTGTGGTACTGATTGCCGTTCTCGTCGGGACGAAATGTTCCGTACGTCACGCCGCGCACGTACAGCTTCTCGTTCCCGACCCAAATGAACTTTCCGCGCACCGTCGGACGCACGCCGCCGTAAATTCCGCGCACCATCGGACGCACACCGGCGCAAATTCCTCGTGACGGCTGTGACGTCGCTCGATCCATCATGCGCGCTTCCGTACGACAGAATCGTTTCCCGGTCTGTCGCCCCGAAAGATCGCATTAACTCGCTACGGATCGAACGAAGTCAATCAAAAGTACGCGGAAGAGTTCTCTTTTAATGAAATGCTCAGGCTGAAAATGAATCGGAGTCGGCTGGAGTCGCGTGATCGGACCAACAGCGCGCGAGGAAGAGCGAGACGCGCTAAGAGGCCACAAGAAGGACTACGACGAAGTATCAGCTACTTCCGACCGCGGCGGTTGCGCGCTTCGAATCGCAGGACGTCCGCGAACGCGATTCGGTACAGATGCGTGCCGACTTGCCACACCGGCAGCGTTCCGCTGTCGATGAATTTGTAGATGGTCTTGCGTCCGAGTTGCCATCGGCGCGCGAGCTGAGACACGGTGAGCCACGCGGGTTCGACGGCGTGGCGCCAGGACGAGAGTCGTGGCGTTTCGTACGGTGCGCTGGACATACGAGAAGAACTCCTGTCGGATCTCTTTCACCACGGCGCGGCGCACCGTCGACTTCCTCCAATGTGCACGATGCATGTCCGCTCATGTATCCGACGATTTTACTACGATCGTGGCAGTGGCTTTTCGCATCGCTCTTGAACGATTTATCGGACCGGCTAGCCAAAAAGTGCCGCGGGAACTGTTGAACTGGCTGCCTTCACGTTGATGAGGTCGAATGAGACTCGATCGGCGTCGATCTGGACGAGGATGAAGTGATGGAAGTTGTCCGGCGACGATGTGCCGTGGCGCCTCGATGTCCTCGACGCGCGCCTGCTGTTCGGCGCCAAGAAGTACTACACCGAACTATCGGCTTAGTTTGCGATAACGTCGGTTGCGCGCTTCGAATCGCAAGACGTCGGCGAGGGCGATGCGGAACAAATGCGTGCCGACTTTCCAGACAGGCAGGGTTCCCTTGTCGAAGATTTTGTAGATTGTCGTGCGTCCCAGCTGCCATCGGCGCGCGAGCTGAGAAACGGTGAGCCACGCTGGTTCACCGTCGCGTCGGCGCGACAATGGTTTGAGTGTTCCCGACCGTGCCGTTGCACGATAAGACGAGCGAGCGCGGGTCTTTCTCCCCATGGCGCAGCCCTGCCTACACCGTACTGAATCGCAGGTGTCGCATGTTCGTGTGCCCGCTCGCGATGCAGATCGCGTGCCGACTTCCGATCGGGTTCGCTCAGGCTCGATCCCACACGTTTCGGCATGACGCGCGAGCCCGGTGCGGAGAGATATCGACCCTCGAGCCCAAAAGTCTGCCTGCGAGCGTACTTCGTGGATCTCGTGTCGGTGGTGTCAGCTTCTTGTGGTTCGGAACAGCGAAGGCGCACAAGGGCGGGCGCGCTGGTTACCGCGGGCCGGCTGTCGCTGAGATCGCGCCCAGTGATCGAAGAGATGATCGTGGCCTGCGAACGTCATCCGCACGTGGTGCTTGCGGAAAGCGGCGCGTAGATCGTTCTCATCGCGACGGTCGGTGGCTCGACGCGAGCCGGCGGGTGCGCAGATCCTCCGCAGTCGGCGTTTGAGCGCCGCCGTGAGATCCGGTGGAGAGCAGCGGACGGTGAAAGAATGCGAACGCATTCGGGAAGCGCGAGCGATCGAGGGGTTCGAGCTGAGCGGTGATCCATGCGAGCTGAATCGTGTCCCAGGCGATGTTCGAGTCGAGCGCGATGAAGAAGGAGTTCCCGTAGCCGAACGCGTACGTCGGATAGCCACTGAGCCGGCGCGACGATCCCTCTTGAGGAATCAGCTTCGAGATCGCGGTCAGCGTGTTGTGCAGGACGATAGGAAATTATTAGAGCCGTTCCGCATTTCCCTCGCGGGCCGCATCGTACCAATTCACCGTTTCACGACCGACGCCGGTTTCGGCTTCGGTACGGCGGTACCGAAAGCGGTGAGAACGATTCCGCTCGGGCGTCACGCGGTTGCGGCGCTCAAG
>QHWK01000154.1 GCA_003223775.1 Acidobacteriota bacterium | reverse complement strand
CGCGCTCGTCGGCGCCGGCCTGGGCGCGCTCGTCGTCCATGTCACGTGGAGCTACGTGCGGAGCGGCGATCCGCCGCCGCTTGCGGTGATCGTGATGGCGATCGCCGGCTCGATCGCCGCGATGCTGCTCCAGCGCTACGTGATCATCGTCGCGACCGCGTTCGGCGGCGCGTGGACGATGATCGTCGGCGCGATCGCGGCGGTGGGCGATCGCGGCGTCGTCCGCGCGGCGTCGGCCGACGTCTGGATTCTCTACCCGACGACGCCCGCGGCGGGGGAGGGCTGGGTGCCGATCGCGTGGGTCGGCCTCGGCCTGATCGGCACGGCGGTGCAGCTCGGAGTAACGGGACGCAAAAAGTAGGGCGCGGCTTCAGGCCGCGCCGAACCGTGGAGGGATTCGATGGCGACGTTCGAGCGACATGTGGACGTGGACTGGCAGGGACCTGTGAGCGAGGGCAAGGGTGAAGCGAAGGCGGGCACCGGCGCGTTCTCGCTCCCCGTCAGCTTTCCGGCGCGCATCGGCGATGCCGGCGGCAAGACGAGCCCCGAGGAGCTCATGGCGGCGGCGCACGCCGCCTGTTATGCGATGGCGCTCAACGGCACGCTCGGACGCAACAAGGCATCCGCCGATCGAACGGTCGTCCGCGCGACGATCACGGCCGACAAGACCGATGCCGGCATCAAGATCCAATCGTCGAAGCTGCAGGTGACCGCGTACGGCTTGAAAGGCGTCGACGCCGCGGGCTTTTCGGCGCTTGCGAAGGAAGCCGAGGGCCGCTGCCCCGTGTCGAACGCGTACCGCGGCTCCATGCAGATCACCGTGGACGCAAAAGTCGCGTAAACGGGTGTTTCCGAAAGAGCACGGCGCGTACGGGCAGCTGCTGTTGCCGCTCGCGACCGTGCTCGTCGTCGGACGCCGGACGCCGGCGGCGCTGATGCTCGCGGCGGCGGCCGTTCTGGCGTTTCTGGCGCACGAGCCGCTGCTCGTGCTGCTCGGCCACCGCGGGCCGCGGGCCGCGCGCGACGATCGATCGCGGGCGCTCGTGTGGTTCGCATCGACGGCGCTCGGCGCGGCGATTCTCGGCGCGGCCGCATTCGTCGACGCGCCGGCGGGCATTCACCTCGCGCCCGCCGCTGCGGTTCCCGCCGCCCTCGCGCTTCTGCTGGCGGCTGTCATCCTCTCGGTCTTCGCGGCCGCGTTCGTCGCGGCGACCGTCTCGGTGCACGCGGTGATCGCGCGCACGCGCCGCCCTCCCGCCGCTAGGGCGCGCATGGCCGGCGTCCTGGCGCCGCTCGCGTCGATCGCTGCGCTCGTCGCGCTCGCCGCTCTCCGGTTCGTCTCCGTCGTCGCGCCAATCGCGGCGCTGCCGACGTGTCTCGCGGCATTGATTGCCGCGCTCGTCGCCCCGTCGGCCAGGCGGCTGCGCGCGATCGGCTGGACGCTCGTCGCGACGACGCTGCTCGGAGCGGCGCTATTGGTGGCCGCATTCGGGTGATCGGTGCGGCGCCGCAATCAAGAATTAGGAATTTGGAAGTAAGAATTCGTCGTAATTCTTGATTCGCGCGGCGCAGTATACTCGCCGCGCTCGCATTCCGCGGGGACGCTGATGATTCCGAGGACGCTCGCCGCCGGCACGCTGACGCTCGCCGCCGCGGGCCTGCTCGCATCGGCGCCGCGCGCGCAGGACGTCCGCCGCGGCGCCGCGCTCTTCGCCGAGACGTGCGCGGCGTGCCACGGCGCCGACGCGAAGGGCGACAACGGGCCGAACCTCACGGCGCTCTGGGCCGCGGGCGCAACAGACGATCGCGTGACGCAGACGATCCGCGGCGGCATCGCCGGCACGGTGATGCCGCCGAGCGCGGCGACCGACGAGGAGATTCGCGCGATCGTGGCGTACCTCAGGACGCTCGCCGCGCCGCCGCCGGTGGCCGGCGAGACCGCGCGCGCAACGCCGGAGCGCCCGCAGCGCGTCGTGCTCGTGACGGCGAGCGGCGAAGACATTCGCGGCGAACGGCGCAACGAGGACGCGTTCTCGATCCAGATCGAGGACGATGGCGGACGGCTGCGCGGATTCCTCAAGAAGGATCTGCGCGACATCGTGCGCGGCGACGCCGCACGCGGCGCGCCGGCGCGCGATCGCGCGGGCGTCGATCCCGGCATCGGCTATCGCGATCTGCTCGACGGGCTGAAGGATCCGTCGCGCTGGCTGACCTTCTCCGGCGACTACACCGGCCGGCGGCACAGTCCGCTGACGCAAATCACGCGCGAGAACGTCGGCCGGCTCGCCGCGGAGTGGACGTTTCAAACCGGCACGGTGACGCGCGGCCGCGGCTTCGAGGCGACGCCGCTCGCGCTCGACGGCGTGCTCTACGTGACGGGATCGAACGACTTCGCGTGGGCGCTCGACGCGCGCACCGGCCGTCCGTTCTGGCAGTACCGGCGCGAGCTGCCGACCGATCTCACCTACGGCGCGATGGCGCCGGTCAACCGCGGCTTCGGCCTGCTCGGCGATCGCCTGTTCATGACGACGCTCGACGCGCACCTGCTCGCCTTCGATCGACGCACCGGCCGCACGTCCTGGGACGTGACGCTCGCCGACTATCGTGTCGGCTACTCGGCGACCGTCGCGCCGCTCGTCGTCGACGGTAAGGTGATCGTCGGCATCTCCGGCGGGGAATATCCGACGCGCGGCTTCCTCGACGCGTACGATCCGGCGAGCGGCGCGCGCATCTGGCGCTTCTACACCGTGCCCGCGCCGGGAGAGCCGGGGAGCGAGACGTGGCCCGCGCCCGAAGCGGCTGCGCGCGGCGGCGGCGGCACGTGGATGACGGGCACCTACGATCCGGAGTTGAACCTGCTCTATTGGGGCACGGGCAACCCGAATCCGGATTACTACGGCGACGATCGCAAGGGCGACACACGACTGGGATTCGAATCACGTCGCGGTGCTCGCGGACGTGACGATCGGCGGCGCACCGCGCCCCTCGACAGGCTCGGGGCGCACTGAGCCCGTCGAAGTGCGGAAGGTCGTGATGGTCGCGAACCGCAACGGCTTCTTCTACGTGCTCGATCGGCGCGACGGAACGCTCCTCGTCGGCAAGCCGTTCACCGACACGACGTGGGCGCGGGAGATCGGGCGCGACGGACGGCCGATCGTGCTCAACGACGGCACGAAGAGCTGCGTGCCCGATCAATGGGGCGGCACGAACTTCAATCCGCCCTCGTTCGATCCGGCGCTGTCGTTGTTCTTCGTCAACGCGCGCGAGACGTGCGCGACGTTCGTGCCGCAGGCGCCGAAGATCGCGCCGGGGCGGCAGAACTTCGGCGGCGTCGTGCGCGTCGATCGCGAGCAGGCGTATGGCGCGTTGCGCGCGCTCGATCCGGCGACGGGCGAGCGGCGCTGGGAGTTCCGCTACCCGTCGCCCTCGATGGCCGGCGTGATGACGACGGCGTCCGGGCTCGTGTTCGCCGGCGACAACGAGGGCAACGTCATGGCGTTCGACGCGCGGACGGGCGCGAATCTCTGGCGGTACGCGACGGGCAACCCCATCTGGGGCGCGGCGCCGATGACATATCTGCTCGACGGCCGGCAGCACGTCGTCATCGCCTCGGGCGCGACGCTTTTGTCGTTCGCGCTGCCGGACCGAGCCGGTTCGTAATGTGGTAGTTTCTCCTCTTGTAGGGCGACCCTTTCAAGGTCGCCACAGGCGAGGCTGAAAACCCTCGACGCGGCGTCCCTGAAAGGGTCGCCCTACATTGCGTTCAAAGGAGCTGCGATGCGCGCCAGACTCGCTGTTGCTGTTGTCGCCGCCGCCTCCGTCTGCCTGCTGATCTCGTCGCAACCCGCCGCGCAGTCCGGCGGCGCGGGCGACGTGACGTTCGCGAAGAACATCGCGCCGATCCTGCAGCGGAGCTGCCAGGAGTGCCACCACGCGGACGGCGTCGCGCCGATGTCGCTCGTCACCTACGAAGAGGTGCGGCCGTGGGTGCGCGCGATGAAGATGCGCACGTCGCTTCGCAGCCAGCGCGGCGCGATGCCGCCGTTCTTCGTCGAGAAGAACATCGGCATCCAGAAGTTCAAGCACGATCCGTCGCTCTCAGACGACGAGGTCGCGATGATCGGGCGCTGGGCGGACGCGGGCGCGCCGCGCGGCAATCCCGCCGACATGCCGAAGCCGCTGAACTTCGACGACAGCGACAAGTGGACGATCGGCGAGCCCGATCTCGTCTTGAAGTCGAAAGAAGTCCTGGTGCCCGCCGTCCGTCCCGACTGGTGGGGCGACTTCGGCCTCATCCCGACCGGCCTCACCGAGGATCGCTACGTGTCGGCGGTGGAAGTGCGCGAGATCAACGACATCCCGCGCGGCGGCGGCACGTCCACCGTCGGCGGACGCTACGTCTTCCACCACATGACGTACACGAGCGTGAAGATGGGGGAGCGCGGCACGGGCGACGAGCTCGCGAGCAGCTGGCCGATTCACGAGGTCGGCCGCAACGCGGACATCTTCCCGCCCGAAGCCGGCCGCCTGCTGCAGGCCAACTCCGCGCTCTCGCTCGACGCCGGCCACATTCATTCGAACGGCCGCGAGGCGAAGGCGCATCTCGAGTTCGCGTTCAAGCTCTTCCCCGTCGGCTACAAGCCGATCTACAAGCGATCGACGCTGCGGCTCGGCAACGGGATCGACATCGACGTGAAGCCCAATCAGGCGAACCAGGAGCTGCACGCGTACGCGACGCTGCAGGAGCACACCAAGATCATCGCGTTCGAGCCGCACCTGCACGCGCCCGGCGTGCGCATGTGCCTCGAGGCGATCTGGGGCCACAACATCCAGACGCTGAACTGCGTCGGCTACGATCACAACTGGGTGAAGCAGTACGTCTACCAGGACGATGCGGCGCCGCTCCTGCCCAAGGGGACGATCGTGCACCTGATCGGCTTCCTCGACACGACGCCGGCGAACAAGAACCCGGCCGACCCGCGCAACTGGGCCGGCGGCGGCCGGCGATCGATCGCCAACATGTTCATCGATCTCGGCTACGCGGTGTCGCTCACCGAGGAGCAGTTCCAGGCGGAGATGGCGAAGCGGCGCGAGAACATGAAGAGCCGCAACGACTACGACATCGGCTGCCCGCTCTGCTGGGCGCCGCCGATTCCCGCGAACACGTCGACGTCGACGACCGGCGGGCAGCAGAAGCAATGAAGCGAACGCTCGCGGCCGCGATCGCGGCGATAGCGTTGTGTGCGGCGCCCGGCGCGCAGACGCGCTTCACGTACTCGAGCGGCCAGACCGTGATGCCCGCGTACGAGGGGTGGCGCTACAACGACGACGGCGCGATCACGATGTACTTCGGCTACATGAACTCGAACTGGCTCCAGGAGTTCGACGTGCCGGTCGGTCCTGACAACGCGATCGAGCCGGGCGGCCCCGATCAGGGGCAGCCGACGCATTTCTATCCGCGGCGTAACCCGTTCCTGTTCACGGTCGCCGTGCCGAAAGATCTCGGCACGAAAGAGCTGACGTGGACGCTGACGACCAACGGCAAGACCGAGCGCGCGTACGCGTCGCTCAAGAGCGACTACCAGATCGACAACCAGGTGATCTCGACCGAGGTGGGCGGCGACTTCGGCAGCCTGCGCGACGAGCTGCGCACGAACATTCCGCCCGAGCTGCGCGTCGACGGCGAGAAGCGGCGCAGCGTGAAGGTCGGCGAGCCGCTCGCGCTCGTCGCGTTCGCCGGCGATCCCGACAACATTCCCGCGCGCCGCGACGGCAAGGCGCAGCCGCGCGATGCCAGCGGGCGCATGATGTCCGAGGAGCCGCCGCCCGCGGCGAAGACGCCGGCGCCGCGCGCCGCGCAGTCGCAGGCGGCGCAGCAATCCCAGGCAGCCGCCAGTCCCGCCGCGCTGATCTATCGGCCGCCCTCGGCGATCGTGCCGTCGAGCGGTCCGGGGCTGCGCTTCGCGTGGACCGTGTACCGCGGCAAGGCCGCCGCCGTCACGTTTGCCCCTGATCAGACGAAGACGTGGACCGACACGCGCGCGTACGCGAACTCGCCGTGGTCGCCGCCTTACACCGTGCCGCTTCCGCCGCCCGACGGCAAGTTCGTCGCGCAGGCGACGTTCAGCGAACCGGGCACCTACGTGCTGCGCGCCGTCGCGAGCGACGGATCGCTGTTCACGTACGAGAACCTCACCGTCACCGTGAAGTAGGGCGACCGTGTAGGGCGACCCTTTCAGCGTCGCCAGCATCGCCGAACGCCGACAACGTTTCTCCGCGAGCCGCCATCCAAAGTCGCGATGGACGCTTTTCTCCGAGACATCCGCCACGCCGCACGCAATCTCGCGCGCACGCCCGGCTTCGCGCTGATCACCATCCTCACGCTCGCGCTCGGCATCGGCGCCAACACCGCGATCTTCTCGGTCGTCAACGCGGTGATCCTGCGGCCGCTCGGCTATCCGCATCCCGAGCAGCTGATCTACATCTCGAGTCAGTTCCCGCAGCTGGGATTCGATCAGTTCTGGGTGTCGCCGCCGGAGTTCTTCGAGCTGCAGGAGCGCGCGCGATCGTTCTCGTCGATCGGCGCATACGCCGTGGGCCAGGTGAACCTCGCGGCCTCGGATCGGCCGCGGCGCGTGCAGGTGGCGCAGGCGTCGGCCGAGTTGTTCCGTGCGCTCGGCGTCGCGCCCGCGCAGGGGCGCACCTTCGATCCTGCCGAGACGCGGCCGGGCGGCGCGCCGGTGGCGATCCTCTCGGACGAGATCTGGCGGTCGGCGTTCGGCGCGCGAGCGGGCATCGTCGGACAGCAGGCGGAGGTCGACGGCGTCCGCCGCACGATCGTCGGCGTCATGCAGCCGCGCTACGACGTCGCCGATCAGCACGTCGAGGTGTGGCTGCCGCTCGCGCTCGATCCGGCGAACCGGCGCAACCGCGGCAACCACTATCTGTATCTGATCGCACGGCTCGGCGACGGTGTGACGCTGGCGCGCGCGCGCGCCGAGCTCGACACGCTGCTGCGCGACTGGCAGCGATCGATCACCGGCTCGGACAATCCGCCGCGCGAGCAGCGCGTGCACACGCCGAACCCTCGCGAACCTGCTGCTCGCGCGCGCCGAGTGGCGGCACAAGGAGTTCGCCATCCGCGCGGCGATGGGCGCGGGCCGCGGCCGGCTGCTCCGCCAGTTCATGACGGAGGGGTGTCTGCTGACGCTCAGCGGCGCGGCGCTCGGCCTCGTGGTCGCCGTCGCCGGCGTGCGCGCGCTGATTGCCGCGTATCCCGACAGCCTGCCGCGATCGGCCGAGGTGTCGCTCGATGCCGGCGTGCTCGCGTTCACGCTCGTCGTCGCGCTCGCGACCGGCGCGGTGTTCGGTTTCGCGCCGCTGCTGCATCTGGCGCCCGACGCGACGTCGATGGCGCTGAAAGAGGGCGGGCAGCGCGCCACCGCCGGCGCCGGGCGCCAGCGGCTCCGCCGCACGCTCGTCGTCGCGGAGATCGCGCTGGCGGTCGCGCTCGTCGTCGGCGCGGGTCTCCTGCTGCGCACGGTGGCGAACCTCACGCGCGTCGACGGCGGCTTCGCGCGCGAACAGCTCGTCACCTTCCTCGTCGATCTGCCGAACGCGACGTACAAGACGCCGCAGCAGATCGTCGGCTTCTACCGGCGGCTGCTCGATCGGCTGCGCGCGATGCCGGGCGTGCGGTCGGTGGCGGCGATGAGCGGGCTGCCGCCGATGCGGCAGGTCGACGCCAACGACACGAACATCGAGGGATACAAGGCGCCGCCGGGCGGACCGTTCGAGAACGTCGACTACTATCAGGTCGCGACCGACGGCTACGCCGAGACGATGGGCATTCCGATCCTCGAGGGGCGCGCGTTCCAGCCGTCGGACGCGATCGGTCCGAAGGTCGTCCTGATCAACCAGACGATGGCCCGTACGTTCTACGGCGCGCAGAGTCCGATCGGCCGGCGCGTGCGGCCGTCGGCGCTGCCGGAAGCGAAGGTGCCGTGGTTCACGATCGTCGGCGTGGTGAAGGACGTGAAGCAGGGCGGCGTCGATCGCAGGACGGGCACGGAGCTGTACTTCGACTTCGAGCAGATGCAGGATGTGTCGAACTTCATTCCGCCGACGCTGAACGTCGTCGTGCGGACGAGTCTGCCGGCCGATGCGCTCGCCGGCTCGATCCGCCAGGTGGTGGCCGAGCAGGACGCGGCGCTGCCGGTCGTCAAGCTGCGGGCGATGGACGATGTGTTCGCCGAAGCGATCGGGCGTCCGCGTCTGCTCGCCGAGCTGCTGGGGATCTTCGCGGGGCTCGCGCTGCTGCTCGCGGCGATCGGGAGCTACGGTGTGCTGTCCTACATGGTCAGCGAGCGGCGGCGCGAGATCGGGATCCGGATGGCGCTCGGCGCCGACCGGGCCTCGGTGCTGCGGATGGTCCTGTCGCAGGGACTGCGGCTGACGCTCGTCGGCGTCGTCGCGGGGCTGGCGGCGGCGTTCGCGACGACGCGGCTGCTGGCGTCGCTGCTGTTCGGCGTGCGCGCGACGGATCCGGCGACCATCGCCGCCGTCGTGGGATTGATTTCCGGCGTCGCGCTGGTGGCGTGCTACCTGCCGGCGCGCGGCGCGACGCGCGTCGATCCCATGCTGGTGTTGCGCGAGGAGTAGGCCGTTGTTACACTTGACGCTCGCGTTTCTGCGGCCTGCCTGCGTTCCTCAGTAGCTCAACGGCAGAGCATCCGGCTGTTAACCGGAGGGTTGCTGGTTCGAATCCAGCCTGAGGAGCCAATTCCCCGAACAATTCAGTGGATTGGCTCCGCCGTTCCTGCCGGTCTGCGAACAATTGCGAACAATCCGTTTCCGACCTGCGCGGCCGCCGCGCGCTTCGATCCGTCGATCACCTGCGTATAGACGTTCAGCGTCGTATCGACCTTTGCGTGGCCCATCAACTCCGCGACGACCTTGCCCGGCACGCCCTTCTCGTGCGCCCAGGACGAATAGGTGCGCCTGAACGTCAGCCACGTCGCCCGCGGCATTCCCAGCACTTCGCAGGCCGGAAACACCCAACGGCGCAAGACGTTGTTCGGCGAAATCGGCTTGCCCGACCAGGTCGAGAACACGAGATCGTCCGGCCCGGTCTTCTTCGCCAGGTTCCGCCAATCGCCCAGCAACTGCGCCGCGCCGTCCGACAGCGGGATCGCCCTCACGCCGGCTTCCGTCTTCGGCGTCCCGAACGCGCCCTCGTAGACTGCTTCCTCCACCGCCAACTGGCATTCCACGAGATCGACCGCCTTCCAGCGCAACGCGAACAACTCGCCGCGCCGAAGGCCCGTCA
>QHWK01000153.1:2155-9857 GCA_003223775.1 Acidobacteriota bacterium | reverse complement strand
CCGCCACTTCGAACAGGTTGAACGTCTCGTCGCCTCGCGCGGCGGCGACCACGAGCGCCGCGCCGTCGGGGCGCCAGGCCGGCGTCGCAAACCGCGTGTGCGGCTCGGCGGCGACGATCTGCTGGCGGCCGCTGGTCGCGTCGACGATCGCGATCTCGGGCATACCGCCGAGCCGATGACGGACGACGACGACGGATCGTCCGTCGGGCGACCACCGCGGCGCGTCGAAGAACACGTCCGCCTCGCCAGCGAGGACGGCGATCGACACGCGATCGCCGCCGGCATTCAACCGGACGACGACGAGATCGCGCTGCCCTGGCTTCTCCTGCGTCGCGGCGAGCGCCTGCCCGTCCGGCGCAAGATCGGGATCGCGCAGCCGCGCGTTCGACGTCAGCGCGCGCACGCGTCCGCCGGCGCGCGACAGCGCGTAGAGGTCGCTGTAGAAGCCGACGTTGCGCCGCCGCTCGACCTGATCGAAATAGATCGCGTCGCGCCCGATCGCCGACGTCGATCCCAGGTAACGCGTCGCCACGCGCCGCGGCGGCGAGCCGTCGAGCGCGACGCGCGCGAGCGACGGAAAGCCGCGCGGGTTCGCCGCCGCATAGAAGAGCGCCGGCGCGCACCCCGCACACGCGAATCGATCGAATCGGGGACCGCTCACCGAGAAGCCGTCGCGCGTCACGCGGACGATGCCGCGGTCCGCCGTTGCCGCCGCGGACGCCGACTCGCGCTGCGCCTGGTAGTCGCGCCACAGATCGCCGAGCGACTCGCCGTAGACGTAGCGAAACGCGCGCGTGGACGTGTACGGAAACCGCCGCGCGGTCGCGGCGGCCAGCGCGGCAAGCGTGTCGGCGCCGAATCGATCGACGAGGTACTCGTGAAAGTCGGCGCCGTACGCGTACGGCGCCGCGCTCGCGGGCCAGTCGGTCAGCCCGCCGTTCACGCGATCGAGCGGCTCGAGCGTGCGCGCGCGCGCCGCTTCGCCGACGATCGCGCGAAAGTCGCCCGCGTGCACGCGCCCTTCGCCGGTGATCGCGCTCTCCTCGTAGGTCGCCAGCCCCTCGATCTGCCACGGCGGCAGATACAGATTCGGAAACGCGTACGGCGTGCGGCCGAAGATCCCGCGCGCGATGCGCGCCCAACCCTCCGACCGATCGAGGTGGACGATGTGCGTGAACTCGTGCGTGAAGGCGAGGCGCAGCCAGTCGTCGAACACGAACTCCGGCGCCGACGGCCACACCGTGTAAATGACGATCGTGTCGTAGGGCAGCGGCGTGGCGTAGCCGTTCGCGAACTCGGTCTGATCGGCGAGGACGACGTGCGTCAGACGCGGCGGGACGACGCCGAGCGGCCGCTGCAGCGCGCGCCACGTCTCCTCGGCGATTGCCGCGAGCCGCCGGGCGGCGCGCTCCTCATTCCGATCGAAGTGGATGACGAAGTGCTCGGTCGCGAGGACGCGGAATGTCAGCGCCGGATCGAACCGCGAAGCGCCGTGCGCCGCGCGCGCCGATCCGACGGCGAGAAGCAGCGCAGCCGCCGACGCGATCGCGTGCGCGAGGCGGCCGCGCACGCGCGGCTCATCGCGCCGGCGCGTGTGCGTAGCCGGAATGACGCGTGGCACGCGCGAGCACGAGGCACAGGATGAGCGCGGGAACGCCGAGGAGGCCGGCGACGATGAAGAACAATCCGTACGCCTCGAGCAGCGTGCGTCCGACCGCGAACCGCTCGACCATCACCCCCGAGAAGCCCTTCGCGAACTTGCCGACGTAGGTGTACGCGGAGCTGAGCAGCGCGTATTGCGTCGCGGTGTAGCCGAGGCTCGTCAGGCTCGACATGTAGGTGACGAGCGCCACGCCCGCGAACCCGATCCCGAAGTTGTCCGCCGCGATCACCGCGCCGAACACCCGCAGGTCCGCGCCGACGTACGCCAGCGTCGCGAAGTTCGCGATCACGAGAATCTTGAGGACGACGCCGGCGACGAGCGTGCGGATGTAGCCGAAGTGCAGCGCGCTGAAACCGCCGGCCGTGATGCCGACGAGCGTCGCGACGAGGCCGATCGAGGCGCGCACGGCGCCGACCGCGTCCTTCGAGAGGCCGAGGTCGTGATAGAAGGGATTCGCCATCGGCCCCATCATGTACTCGGGCAGCTGGTAGAAGCTGATCATCGCGAGCATCAGCAGCGCCGTCCAGCCGTACACGCGAAAGAACTCCGTGAACGGGCCGACGACGGCGTCGAAGAACCCGCGGGCGCTCCAGATCGGCGCCTCCGCCTTGGATGCGAAGGCGCGGCGCGCGCGCAGCGGCTCGGTCGCCATGACGCTCGCGCTCACCCCGATCGCCATCAGCACCGCCATCCCGGCGTACGAGATCCGCCACCCCCAGTGATTCGCCGCAATCAGAATCACCGCTTCGCTCACGAGCACCGCAACGCGGTAGCCGAACTGATACGCCGCGGAGAGCAGCCCGAGCTCGTCGGAGTCGTTCGCCGCCTCGATGCGCCACGCGTCGACGACGATGTCCTGCGTGGACGAGGAGAAGGCGACGACGAGCGCGAGGGCGCCCAGCGTCGGGAGGCCCGCCTTGAGACCGGTCATCGAGATCGCCACGAGACCCGCGGCGACGAGCAGCTGGCTCACGACCATCCATCCGCGGCGGCGCCCGAGGCGGCCGAACGCGGGCGCGTCGACGCGATCGATGAGCGGCGCCCAGAGAAACTTCAACGAGTAGGCGAGCCCGACCCACGACAGGAATCCGATCGCCGCGAGCGTCGTCCCTTCGTCGCGCAGCCAGTAGCCGAGCGTGTTGCCGGTAAGGAAGAACGGCAGGCCCGACGAGAAGCCGAGCATCAGCATGACCGCCACTTTCGGCTGCCCGAGCGACGCGAGGACGCTGCGCTTGCGGGCCGCCGGCGCCGCGTCAGCCTTCACCTCTCTGGCTGGCAAGCTGCTCATCTTGTTAGAGCTCAGCTTTCAGTTCGGCGAGCAGTTTCAGCGCGTCGAGCGGCGTCATCCGATCGACGTCGACCGCGGCGAGCTTTTCGCGGAGCGAATCGTCGTTGGCGGCGGCGGCCGGTTGAAACAACGCCAGCTGCCGCTGCGGATCCGACGGCGTGCCGCTCACCGACGGCCGGCCGCCGCGCGCGAGCTCGTCGCGCTCGAGCGCGCCGAGGATCTCGCGCGCGCGATCGATCACGGCCTTCGGCAGGCCCGCGAGCCGCGCCACCTGGATCCCGTAGCTGCGATCGGACCGGCCGGGAACGATCTTGCGCAGGAAGATGATCTCGTCCTTCCACTCGCGCGCGGCGACGTGGAAGTTCACCACGCCCGGCGTCGCATCGGCGAGATCCGTCAGCTCGTGATAATGCGTGGCGAAGAGCGTCTTCGGCCGCATGCGCGGGTTCGTGGCCAGGAACTCGGCAACGGCCCACGCGATGCTCAACCCGTCGAAGGTCGCCGTCCCGCGTCCGATGTTGTCCGACGCGCCCACGCGCGCGTAGATGCGATCGACGAGCGGCACCTTTGCCTCGCGCGCCGGCACGAACGAGCCGGCCTGCGCCATGACGCAGACGAGCGCCGTCTGCCGCAGATAGGTGGACTTGCCGCCCATGTTCGGGCCGGTGAGGATTGCGAGCTGGCAGGTCGTCGCGTTCAGCGAGATGTCGTTCGGCACGAACGGCTCGCCGGCGGACGCCGTCCGCCGCTCGACGACGGGGTGGCGCGCGTCGGCGACCGTCAGCTCGTCGCCATCGTGCACGTGCGGCTTGATGTAGTTGTTGACCGCGGCGCCTTCGGCGAGCGCGGCCAGGACGTCGAGCGCCGCGACGGCGCGGGCAGTCGCCTGGATGCGCGGCGCTTCGGCCGCCACCGCCGCGCGCAGCCGATCGAAGATCTCGATCTCGCGCTCGAGGATGCGCTCGTCGGCGCCGAGCACCTTCTCCTCGTACTCTTTCAGCGCGGGTGTGATGAAGCGCTCGCCGCCCGCGATCGTCTGCTTGCGCTGGTAGTCGGCGGGCACGGCGCGCAGGTTCGGATTCGACACCTCGATGTAGTAGCCGAACACCCGGTTGTAGCGCACCTTGAGCGAGTTGATGCCGGTGCGGATGCGCTCGCGCTCTTCGAGCTCGGCGATCACCTGTTTGCCGCCGCGGCTGACGGTGCGCAGCTCGTCGAGCTCGCGGTCCGCGCCGTCGCGCGTGAAGCCGCCGTCGCGCGCGAGCGCGGGCGGATCGTCGACGAGCGTCGCGTCGATCGCCTGGCGCACGTCGGCGAGATCGTCGAACGCCGCGACGAGCGATCTGACGAGCGGCGCCTGCGTGTCGGCGAGGATGGTGCGGAGCCGCGGCACCGCGCCGAGCGACTGCTTGAGGCCGACGAGATCGCGCGGGCCGGCAGTCGCGAGCGCGATCCGCGCGGTGAGCCGCTCGAGATCGTGCACCGCCTTGATCGCGTCGCGGAACTTGCCGCGCTCGATGGTCCGGAACGCCAGCTCCTCGACCGCGTCGAGGCGGTCGCGGATCGGCTCGAGCGCCACCAGCGGACGGAGCAGCCAGGCCCGCAGCAGACGGCTGCCCATGGAGGTCACCGTGCGATCGAGCTCGTCGAGCAGCGATCCGGCGCGGCCGCCTTCGGATCCCTCCAGGATCTCGAGGTGCTTCAGCGTCGTCGGATCGATGAGGAGGTTGTCGGCACGCTGACGGAAGGCGATCGATCGCACGTGCGCGAGATCGACCTTCTGCGTGCCGCGCACGTGATGCACGAGCGCGCCGGCGGCGGCCACCGCCGCGGGATGCGCGTCGAGGCCGAACCCTTCGAGGCCGGTCGTGCGCAGCTGATCGAGCAGCGTGCGGCGCGCCGCCTCCGCGTCGAACGCCCAGCCGTCGACCGCCGTGATCGGGAGGCCGGACGCCGCGATCGGCGGCGGCACGTTCGCCGGTCCGCCGCCGTCACACGATTCGGGCGCGATGATCTCGCGCGGCCGCAGCACGACGAGCTCGTCGGCGAGCGCCTGCAGGCCGTCGGCCCCGGCATATTCGGCGGCGGTGAACTCGCCCGTGGACAAATCGAGCAGCGCGACGCCGATCGTGTCATGCAGGGCGAGGCTTTCAGCCTCGCCGCGCGGCGACGCTGAAAGGGTCGCCCTACGTGGAACGGCGTAAACCGCCATCAGGAACGCCGGCTCGCGCGCGTCGAGATAATTCGAGTCGGTGAACGTCCCGGGTGAGACGACGCGGACGACCTCGCGCTTGACGATCCCCTTCGCCTTGCGCGGATCCTCCACCTGATCGCAGATGGCGACGCGGAACCCCTTTCTGACGAGGCGCGCGATATAGCTGTCCACGGCGTGATGCGGCACGCCGCACATCGGGATCCCGCCGCCCTCGGCGTCCCTGGATCGCGAGGTGAGCGTCAGTTCGAGCGCGCGCGCCCCGACGAGCGCGTCCTCGTAGAACATCTCGAAGAAGTCGCCCATGCGAAACAGGACGATGGCGTCGCGATGCTGCTGCTTGGCGTCCAGGTACTGGCGCATCGCGGGCGTCGCCGGCGCTGTCATATGCTAAGTCTAGCGCATGCGCGTAATTGCACTGGACAGCACGACGCGCGCCGGCAGCGTCGCGCTCGTCGAGGACGATTGCGTGATCGACGAGCGCGCGGGCGACGCGTCGCGCTCGCACGCCGAGCGGCTGCCGGGGGAGATCGTGGATCTCGCCGCCGCGCACGGCGTCGCGCTCGCCGAGGTGGATCTCTTCGCCGTGGCGTCCGGCCCCGGATCCTTCACCGGCCTTCGCATCGGGATCGCCACGATGCAGGGCCTCGCGTTCGTGCACGGCCGGCGCCTGGCCGGCGTGCCGGCGCTCGAGGCGCTCGCGCACGTCGCCGCCGCGGCCGAGCGTCCGGGCACGCTCGTCGCCGCGTGGATGGACGCGCACCGCCGCGACGTGTTCGCCGCGCTCTATCGCGTCGGCGGCGGCGCGGCGTTCACCGCCGGCCGTCTCGACGTGGTGGACGACGCATCGGTCGGCGATCCCGCAGCGGTGCTCGCGCGATGGAGCGCGCAGTCCTGCCGGCCAGGCGTGTTCGTGGGCGACGGCGCGACCGGATTCAGCGCGGAGATCGCGCGCGCCGTGCCGGACGCGGCGATCGTCTCCGCAATGCCGCTTGCCGGCGCGATCGGCCGCCTCGCGGCGGCGGGCGCGTTCGACGCCGTCGATCCGGCCGCGATTCGCCCGCTCTACGTGCGGCGTCCCGACGCCGAGCTCGCCAGGGAAAAACCGTGACACGGTGGGCAATCGAGCAGGTGACGTCGCCGGATCAGATCGACGCCGTGCTCGCGATCGAGCAGGCGTCGTTCACCAACCCGTGGACGCGCGTGATGTATCTCGCGGAGCTCGAGAACACCGGCGTCAGCTTCTGCTTCACGGCCAGCGATCCCGCCGGGCGCGCCGTCGGCTTTTGCTCGTTTTGGCGCGTGCTCGACGAGCTGCACATCAACAACCTCGCCGTGCTGCCCGACACGCGGCGGACCGGCGTGGCGACGGCGCTCCTCAATTACGTACTTGCGTACGGCGCGTCGCTCGGCGCGCGGCGCGCGACGCTCGAAGTGCGCCGTTCGAACGAGCCGGCGCGCCTGCTGTACGAGCGGTTCGGCTTCGGGGTGGCGGGCGTGCGGCGTGGCTACTACACCAAGCCGGTCGAGGACGCGCTCGTGCTGTGGCGCGACGGCCTGGCGGAGGCGAACCACCGGCCTTGAAACGGCGTTATCATCATGGTATGAAGTGTTCCATGTCCAAGGAGGCGGAGCATGAATGCAGAGCCGCAGGATCTGAAAGATGAGTTGTTGCGGACCGACGAGGAATTTCATAATCTCGCGGTCAGGCACCACGAACTCGAAGATCGCCTGCACGAACTTACCGCCAAGCATTACCTCTCCGAACCCGAGCAAGTCGAAGAAACCAACCTCAAGAAACGCAAGCTGCAATTGAAAGACCGGATGGAAGACATCCTGCGGCGCCACCGTCAGCAGAGTTAGCGGTTGCGTCTGGATCCCGCCGGCCTGCCGTTCATTGGCGGCGCGCTGGCCCTCGCGCTCATCTCGGGCGCCGCTGTCGCGTGGATTCTTGCCGTTCCGTTTCTCGCGCTCGGCGCCTTTTTCGCCTTCTTCTTCCGCGATCCACACCGCACCTCGCCTTCGGACGACGACAGCGTCCTGTCGCCGGCGGACGGCCGCGTACTCGTCGCGGGCGCTGCCACCGCCAACGCGGCGCCGCCCGGCGACTGGCAACAGGTGAGCATCTTCCTCTCCCCGATGGACGTGCACGTGAACCGGATTCCGGCGTCGGGGCGCATCATGCGCGTCAGCTATCTGCCAGGACGGTTTCTGCCGGCGTACCGCCACGACGCGGCGAGCGCCAACGAACGCAGCGAGATCTGGATCGATCATCACGGGCAGGCGATCGTCGCGCGACAAATCGTCGGCATCCTCGCGCGGCGCGTCGTCTGCCGCGTGCAGACCGGCGCGGATGTCCGCGCGGGCGATCGCTTCGGGATCATGAAATTCGGCTCGCGCATGGACGTCTTTCTACCGCCGACGGCAACGATTCGCGTAAAGGTCGGCGACGTCGTGCGCGGGGGCGAAACGGTTATCGCGGTGTTACACTCCACGTAGGGCAGAGGCCAGAGCATCAGAGGTCAGGGAGCGGAGTGAG
>QHWK01000153.1:0-2054 GCA_003223775.1 Acidobacteriota bacterium | reverse complement strand
CATGTTCTGCGGGTACGCGTGCATCGTGTATGCGATGCGCGGCGAGTTCGAGACCGCCGCGCCGTTCATCGGCTTCGCGTTCGTGCTCGACATGCTCGATGGCCGCATCGCGCGGCTGACGGGCGGTGAAAGCGCGTTCGGCCTCCAGTTCGATTCGCTCGCGGACGTGATCTCGTTCGGCGTTGCGCCTGCGGTGCTGTCGTTCAACTGGGGATTGCAGCCGCTCGGACGGCTCGGATGGGCCGCGGGCTTCATGTTCGTGAGCGCGGCCGCGATGCGGCTCGCGCGCTTCAACATCCAGGCGACGTCGGGCGCGGACAAACGGTATTTCGTCGGCATGCCCAGTCCCGCGGCGGCAGCAGTCCCCGCGGCGACGGTGTTCGCGTACCCGTACGGTTTGTATGATTACCGCGAGGCGCTGCCTGCGCTCGCGATGGTGCTCGTGCCCGCGGTGCTGATGGTGAGCACCATCCGCTTCCGCAGCTTCAAGACGCTCGATCTGCAGACGCGCAAGCCGTACTCGGTGCTCATCTTCATCGCCGCCGGCATCGTTGCCGTTGCGACGCATCCGCGCGGCGTGCTCGTCGTCACCGCCTACACGTATCTCATTTCGGCATTCATCGGCCAGGCGGTGTCGCGCCTGCGTCACCGCGGAGGCCGCGCCATCCCGGACGCCGTCAGCGAGCCGTCCTCCTCCGATCGCCGCGTCATATAATCTTCCTTCTCACGACGACTGAGAAAAACCGAGGATCACATGCGTTATACGGGCGTTGTGTTCGGATTCGTGTTGATGGCGGCATCCGGGTACGCGGAAGCCGGGGTGGAAGCCGGGGTCCCCAACGCGCGGAGTGTGCGCGTTGGGGTGGAAGCCGGGGTGCAAGAAAGGGTGGAGGACGGCGGCGCCCTATACGCCCGGAACTGTGCGCGCTGTCACGACCTCGGTCTGCCGCGCACGCCGACGCGCCATGTATTGAGCGGCCTCGCGCCCGAACGGATCGTCGCGGCTCTCGAGTCGGGCACGATGCGGACGCAGGGCGCGGAGCGGACGCCCGAGGAGCGGCGAGCGATCGCGGCCTTTCTCACCGGCAAAGCGGTCGGCGATACTCCGGCGCCGCCGCCGCTGCGCATGTGCGCGACCAGCGCGGCGCCTGCGGCGACAAACGCACCGCAATGGAACGGGTGGGGTCTGTCGCCTGCCAACGATCGCTTCCAGCGCGGCGCCGCCGCGGGCCTCACGCCGAACGACGTGCCGCGACTGAAGGTGAAGTGGGCGTTCGGTTTCGCCGGCGACGCTTCGGCGGCGGTGCAACCCAGCATCGTCGGCGGACGGGTGTTCGTGGCGAGCGTTGCGGGCCGCATCTACGCGCTGGATCTGCGCGAAGGCTGCGCCGTGTGGACGTTCGACGCCGACATCATGGTGCGCACGGCCGTCGACGTCGGTGACGCAGGCGGGACGCGTGCGGCGTTCTTCGGCGACGTCGCGGGCAACGTCTACAGCGTGGACGCGAACACCGGACGTCTCCGTTGGAAGCACCACGTCGACGATCATCCGATTGCGCGCGTGACGGGCACGCCGAAGCTGTACGCCGGACGGCTGTACGTGCCGGTGTCGTCGATCGAGGAAGTCGCCGGCGCCGATCCGAAGTATCCGTGCTGCACGTTCCGCGGCAGCGTGGTCGCGCTCGACGCGGCGACGGGTGAGGTCGTGTGGAAGACGTACGTGATCCCGGAAGCTCCGAAGCCGACGCGTACGAACAAGGTCGGTACGCAGCTGTTCGGTCCGTCGGGCGCGGCCGTCTGGTCGTCGCCGACGATCGACGAGAACACGAGCACGATCTACGTCGCGACCGGCGACAGTTATTCCGACCCACCGGCCGAAACGAGCGACGCCATCGTCGCGCTCGACTTGAAAACCGGCGCGATCAAGTGGTCGCAGCAGATGACCGCCGGCGACGCGTTCAACCTGGCGTGCGGCGGGCCGGATCCGACGAACTGCCCGGACGCCAAGGGACCCGATGTCGACTTCGGATCGCCGCCCATTCTCGTCACGCTGG
>QHWK01000152.1 GCA_003223775.1 Acidobacteriota bacterium | reverse complement strand
CCTGATTCATATCGAGGCGCATATACAGATCGCGCAGGTTCTGGCGCACGTAGTCGGCGCTGAAGGCCATCGCGCCGGCCAGCTGGCGCTCGTAGCCGATCGAGGTCTGAGACGAATACGGCAGATGGCGATCGGGGTTGTCGAAGTTCACCGTCCCCGTGTTCTTCTGCGTCGTGCCGGCCGGGAACAGCGAGCTCAGCAGCGCGCGGTTGACGACCGGTCCGTTCACGAGGAACGGGCTCGTCGGCAGACGGCCCGCCGAGGGGCCCGGGTCGACGCTGGTGCCCGACGGGCAGATCGGGTTCGACGCGGGGCCGCACAGGATCGCGTTGAACGAGTCGGAGAACGCGCCCGCCGAGAGCAGCGTGGTGAAGAACGAGTACGGCGTCTTCTGGTAATAGAGGCCCCACCCGCCGCGGATCACCGACTTGTCGTCGAGCGTGAACGTGGCGCCGAGCCGCGGCGAGAAGTTGTTCTTGTCGATCGGATAGTCCGACGGATCGGAGAACAGATAGTTGCCCGCCTCGTTGATCGGGATGATCTCGAGGTCGTACCGCAGGCCGACGCTCGCCGTCAGCCGCGGACTCACCTTCCACTTGTCCTGCGCGAAGAAGCCGGCTTCCCTCCCCTTCACGGTGATATCCGAGATGATCGGCACGCGAATCGACAGCCGATCGGGGTAGGTGCGCGGATCGGCGGCGTTGAAGTCGCGATCGCTCGCGGAGAACGTGAACGTGCCGTTCAGGTTGTCGGCGTTGAACACGTTCAGCGGCAGGTAGTAGTAGCTCGCGCCGAACTTGAGATCGTGATCGCCCTTCTTGCCGGGGACGAACCACGAGAACGTCTCGTCCAGCTGATAGCCCGGATCCTGCCGCCGATCGGCGCGGCTGCTCGGCCCGTCCTCGAACGTCTGGTGCACGAGCGTCGGACCGATCGCCGCCTGGTCCTGGCCGGTGGCGAAGAACGGCGTGTTGCCGAAGAACACGTCCTCGTGCGTGTACGAGATCTTAAGCACATTGACGCGCGTGTTCTTGATCACCGAGTTCAGTGTCCCGACGATCGTCCAGTCGACGTCGTTCTCCTGCTCCGAGCGCGCGAGGGTCCAATTGGTCCCGGGGAACTGGCTCGTCTGCGGCGACGACTCGCGCAGCCAACGAACGGCCCACGTGTTGTTCGCGTTGATCTGGTGATCCATCCGGGCCATCCAGTTCCACACGTTGTCGTGCGTGAACGTGGTCGTCGTCAGCTCGGGACGCGCGATGATGTTCAGCGTGCGGCCGCGGTTCTGGTCGATGCGCTCGAGGTTCACGAAGTAGTGCAGCTTGTCCTTGATTAACGGCCCGCCGAGATTGCCGCCCCATTGAATCTGCCGCGTCTCCGGCTTCGCGAGATTCTGCTTCTCGGCGAAGTAGTCGCGCTTGGTCATCGCCTGGTTCTGATCGAAGAAGAATCCCGCGCCGTGGAGCGCGTTGGTGCCTTGCTTCGATACCGCGTTGACGACGCCGCCCGAGCTCGATCCGAATTCGGCGTCGAACTGGCTGGTGAGCAGCTGGAACTCCTGCACCGCTTCCACCGGTACCCGCGCCTGCGCGCCGCCGTTCCCGTTGTTGAAGCTGTCGTTGTTGCCGGCGCCGTCGAACGTGTAATTCACGTTCCGCACGTTCTGGCCGTTCACCGCCACCGAATCCGCGCCGAACGAATCGGTCGAGATCGTGGCGGTGACGCCGGGCAGCAGGCTCAGATACGACGTGAAGTTGCGGTTGATCGACGGTACGTCGGCGAGCTCCTGCGTGCCGACGCTGCCGCCGAGCTGCTTCGTCGTCGTGTCGACGATGGGCGATTCGGCCAGGACGGTCACCTCCTGCTCGATGCCGCCCACCTCGAGCTGCACGTCGATCGACTGCGTGCGTCCGACTTCGACGCGCACGCCCTTGCGCTGGTACTTCTTGAAGCCGGACAGCTGCGCGTCGACTTCGTAGGTGCCCGGCGTCAGCGCGCTCATGAAGAACGACCCGTCGGCGCCGCTGACGATCTCGCGGAAGATGCCGCTCGCTTCGTTGCGCGCGACAACGGTGACGCCGGGCAGCACCGCGCTTTGCGCGTCCACGACGCGGCCGCGGAGCTCGCCCGTGCCCTGCTGGGCGAATGCTGTGGAGGATGCGACCAGAAACGCTGCGACGACGATCACGCGAATCGACGACTCTCGAGTCATGGGTCCCCCGTTCCGACAGGAATCGAGGGAATTTTACGACTCGCTGACGAAATTACAACGGAACCCTTAGCCGGCTCGACAGCAGGCCGGAAAAAGGGGTCGTACCCCTTTTTCCGGGTCGCGTCTTTTTCTAGAAGAGGAACTTCGCGGCGAACTGAATCTGCCGCGCCGACCCCGAGTCTCCCGTCGGGAAGCGCGTGTTGCTGATCACGCCGAACGACGTGCTGCCGACGGTCGCCGTCCGTCCAGGCTGGCCGAGATTCGCCTGGTTGAACAGGTTGAAGACCTCGATCCGCAGTTGCGCGCGGGCGCTGCCCTGCAGCTTCACATTCTTGATGATCGAGAAGTCGGTGTTGCCGAAGCCGGGGCCGTAGATCGGGTTGCGTCCGAGGCTGCCGAAATGCGCGACGCCGGCGGCGTTGTACGGCAGCGCGAACACCGACGACGACGTGCAGGCGCCGGCAGTGCCAGCGGCGATGCGCGGATCGCAGACCGTCGTCTGGCCGTCGAACCACTGGTAGCTGACGGGGAAGCCGTTCGGATCGTTGTTCGGATGCGGATTGATCGCGGGGAGCGGCCCGATCAGGTCCGGGCGCACGACGTTGTTGATGCCGGTGATGGTGGTGATCCCAGTCACGATGTTGAGCGGGTTTCCCGTCTGCGCCTGCTCGACGACGACCAGCTGCCAGCCGTCCTTCAGGCGGTTGCCGTGGAACGGCAGATCCCAGGAGGCGTTGATCGACACGCGATGGCGGACGTCGAAGTCCGACGGACCGACGCTTTCGGCGAGATCGAAACTGTTCTGCGCCGTCAGCGTGCCGTCATAGGAGTTGGTGTCGGTCGACTTCGAGAGCGTGTAGGAGCCCTGGAGCTGCACGCCGCGGCTGAGCCGATGATTCGCGGTGATCCACAGACCCTTGTAGTCGGACGAGCCGAGGCTGGTCTGCTCGGTGATGTTTCCGAGAACCGCGCCCGGCAGAATCGGGCTCGTCGCCGACAGCGCCGAGAACGGACGCACGGTTCCGCCCGGAACCACGAACTGATTCAGGTTGATCGGAATCCGCTGGCGATCGCCGTGCGATCCGAAATAGCCGGCCATCACGCCCATCGAGCCGATCTCGCGCTCGACGTTCACGTTCCACGACTGCATGCGGCTGGGCACGAAGTTCGGGTCGGTGAACGTGGGCGCCGCGCCCGCGGCCGCGCCGGCGCTGGCGATGGCGTTGTCCAGCCTGACATTGCTCGTGGCCGTGCCGTTCGCCTGCGCCGAGAGCGGCGTCACGATCGGCGGGTTGCCGGTTTCACCCGCGAAGTAGCCGGTGTTGCTCTGGTTCACCATGATCGCGTAGGCGCCGCGCACCACGGTCTTGCCGTCGCCCTTTGGATTCCAGATCACGCCAAGGCGCGGCTGGAAGTCGCTGCCGTTCTTCGTCACCTGCGTGAAGCCACCGGGCCCGTTGATCTGCAGGAGCGACCGCGACGTCGGATCGAACGTGACCAGCTTGTTGTCCTGTTCGGTTGGCGGGGGCAGGTAGTCGTAGCGCAGCCCGAGGTCCATCTTCAGGTTCGATCCGAGGGAAATCGAGTCCTGGACGAACGCGCCGATCGCGTTCACGTAGGCGTTGAAGGCCTGCGTGCCGAGCGTGATGGCGAACTGGTTGCCGAGCCCCTGCTGGAACGCGGCGACGCTGGGATACGTGAACGTACCCGGATCGTCGCTGAAGCCGTAGTGCTTGACGTGCCGCATCTCGCCGCCGAACTTCACGATGTGGTTGCCGTGGAGATACGTCGCGGTATCGGCGAGCGCCATCGTCGTCACTTCGCGGCCGCTCGGGAATCCGGCCGGACCGCCGAGATTCAGACCCGGACCGGTGATCCTGATCGATGGCAGCGCGATCGGCGTCTGCGTCTGCCCGACGTTGATCCCGAGTGCGCCGGTGTCGACCAGCGTCTGCGGGACGAAGGTGATGTGAATGCGGTTGAACCCGCCGCGGATTTCGTTGACGAGCGCCGGACTGAAGATG
>QHWK01000151.1 GCA_003223775.1 Acidobacteriota bacterium | reverse complement strand
CGTTCGCGACCGGAATGAACTGGAGCAGGTTTTTCGAGACCGGATCGGTCACGGCGGCGCGCTGCGCGTTGGTGAGCGTGCCGGAGTTCAGGTCCACGCCCTGCTTGTGGCGCAGGCCCTCATAGCTGCCGAAGTAGAAGGAGCGGTTCTTCACGACCGCGCCGCCGAGATTGACGCCGAACTGCTTGCGGTTGAACAGCGACTGGGTCGTCTCGTTGCCGGCCGTATCCTTGCTCGCCGGGTTGAAGTAGTTGCGCGAGTCGAACCGGTCGTCGCGGTAGAAGTCGAACGCCTCGCCGTGCATTTGATTGGCGCCCGATCGCGTCGCGACGTTGACGATCGCGCCGGAGTTGCGGCCGTACTCGGCGCT
>QHWK01000150.1 GCA_003223775.1 Acidobacteriota bacterium | reverse complement strand
CGTGTAGGAATTCCCGTCCCGTTAATGGGGGAGGATCGTATGCGCATCCGCGTATTTGCGGCGTTGGTGGCGCTGTTCGCCGTCTGGGTGTGGGTGGACGCGCGCGCGCAGAGCGGCGGGCCCACGGTCAGCGGCGCCCACCGGTTCGAGAAGGTCGCCGAGGGCGTCTACTACGCGACGGCGTCGGGGACGATGAACGTCGGCGCGAACTCGCCGATCATCGTGAGCGGCGACGAGGCGCTCGTGATCGACTCCGAGATCACGCCGGCCGCGGCGCGAGCGCTCGTCGCCGATCTCAAGGCGGTCACCGACAAGCCGGTGCGCTACGTCGTCGACTCGCACTACCACTACGATCACTCGCACGGCAACCAGGTCTTCATGCGCGACGCGCAGGTGATCGGCCACGACAATACGCGGACGCGGATGCTCGGCAACGTGCTGGAGCAGTACACGTATCTGAACAGCATCAAGCCGATCCCCGAGCGCGTCGCGGCGCTACGGCAGCGCATCGCGCAGGAATCCGATCCGCAGCAGAAGAAGGCGCTCGAGCAGCAGGTCGCGAATTCGCTCGCGTATCTCGAGCAGGTGAAGGAAACGACCGTGACGCCGCCCGCCGTCACCTTCGACAAGACGATGACGATCGTGAAAGGCGGCCGCGAGATGCGGCTGCTGTATCTCGGCCGCGGCCACACCGACACCGACGTCGTCGTCTACCTGCCGAAGGAGCGCATCGTGGCCACCGGCGACCTGATGGAGTCCGTCGTCTCCTACATGGGCGACTCGTTTCCCGAAGACTGGATCGCGACGCTCGATCGGCTGAAGGCGCTCGACTTCGACACCGTGATGCCGGGCCACGGGGTCGTGTTCCACGGCAAGGGCAAGATCGAGGCGTTCCAGAAATACCTGCGCGACGTGATCACGCAGGCGACGGCAATGAAGAAGCAGGGGCTGTCGGCGGACGACGCGGCGCTGAAGATCGACGCGACGGCGTACAAGAACGAGTTCGCGTCGATTCGCGGTGTCGGGGTCGACCCGGCCGCCGTGCGCCGGATCTACCAGCTCGCCGATCGTCCTGAATAGCCGCGCGGGCAGGGGCGGGCGCGCTGCGCCCTTTCGTGCAGCGCTGCGAAGCCGGCGGGCGCGGGCGCAAGGAAATCTCGCGCCGCCGGGGCCGCCAGGTGTAGTATTTCGGCGTTCGGGATCTCGATTTCACTCGTTCGAGGGAGGTACGCATGTCGCACGACGGCCTCAATCGCAGGGCGTTCCTGAGGAATGCCGGGATGACCGCGCTTGCGGGCGCTGTTGGATCGGGCACCTCCTTCGCCGGCCCGCTCGCCGTCGCCGGCGCGGGGCTCGCAGCGGCGAACGGCACGTTCGACTTCGATACGCCGTACAACCGGTTCGGCACCGACAGCACCAAGTACGACCAGCAAATCCGGGTGTTCGGCAAGGACTCGGTCCAGGTCGGCATGGGCATCGCCGACATGGACTTCAAGGTGGCGCCGGCGATCACCAAGGCGCTGATGGAGCGCATCCAGCACGAGAACTGGGGCTATCTCGACATGGGCGGCACGCTCGGCAAGTCGATGAACGAGCACATCGTCTCGTGGAACAAGAAGCGCTACGGCATCACGGTGAACCCGGAATCGGTGGTGATGACGACCGGCGTGCATCCGGGCATCGTCGCGACGCTGCGCGCGTTCTGTCCGATCGGCAGCAAGGTGCTGCTGAACACGCCGACCTACAACGGCTTCTACGGCGATCTCACGGCGACCAAGACGGTGGCGGAAGAAGTCCCGATGCGGCTCGTGAACGGCCGCTATTCGATCGACTTCGACGAGTTCGAGCGCCACATCAGCGGCGACACGAACGCGTACATCCTCTGCAACCCGCAGAACCCGACGGGGAACACGTGGTCGCAGGAAGATCTCCTGAAGCTCGGCGAGATCTGCCTGAAGCACCGCGTGGTGGTGCTCGCCGACGAGATCCACTGCGACTTCGTCCAGAAGGGGCAGAAGTACACGGCGTTCGCCACGCTGCCCGACAAGGCGATCGTCAACAACAGCATCACTTTCAAGGCCGCGAGCAAGTCGTTCGGCCTCGCCGCGATGAAGTGCGCGTGGTTCTTCTCGACGAACCCCTCGTTCATGGAGCGCATCAAGCCGTACAACCGCGCCGACCTGACGACGCTCGGCATCGTCTCCAGCCATGCGGCGTACACGGGCGGTGAGGACTGGCTGAACCAGTGCGTCGAGTACATCGACGGCAACCACGACTTCGTGGACCAGTACGTCGCGGCGAACATCCCGATGATCAAGTGCGTCAAGCCGCAGGGGACCTATCTCCAGTGGCTCGACGTCAGCGCGATCGCCGACAAGATCGGCGCGAAGGACATGGCGGCCGAAGCGAACAAGAAGGCCGAGAGCAGCGCCGGCGGACGCGGCCGCGGCGCCGGCGTGACGCCCGAGACGATGGTCGAGCGCTACCTGGTGCGGCACGCAAAGGTGCACCTGAACCAGGGCGCGTCGTACGGGCTGGGCGGCCAGAACCACATGCGCATGAACATCGCGACGTCGCGCAAGACGCTCGAGGTCGCGCTGAACAATCTCGCGAACGCGCTCAAGAACCCCTCGCCCGATCGGACGCTGCTGAACGAGTAGGTCTGGCAGGTCGGGCGCGTCAGGCAGGTCGGGCAGGTCGGACAAAGAAAAGGCCGGGCAGATCACTCTGCCCGGCCTTTGTCATTCGTAGTCCCCTCGTCCCCTAGTCCCCGTGGTGGAGCACTAACGCGGTTCCCACAGTTCCACCTTGTTTTGCTCGGGGTCGAGAAACCAGCCAAAGCGGCCGTAGTCGTAATCCTCCACGGCCCCGACGATTTCGGCGCCGCCTTCGCGCACTTGCGCGAGGGCCTCGTCGAGATTGTCGACGACGAGGTTGAACATGAATTCCTTGCTGGACGGCTGGAAATAGCTCGTCGCGGCAGGGAACGGCGCCCAGACGGTTTGTCCGGCAGGGGGCATCCTGGTGGGCGTGAAATTGACCGCCTGCCCCTCGAACTGAAGCCCAAGCCATCGCTGATACCACGCGCCGAGCGCCTCGGGGTCGCGTGATTTGAAGAAGAGGCCGCCGACGCCAAGCACTGTTGCCATGAGTGGCGCAGATTATACGAGAACCGCTGATCATCCTGCGTAGATCAACGTGTACATGCGCTCCTGTGCGCGGTTGACGGCGACGACGCCCGCCGGCACGACGTGGCTGTTCGGAATCAGGTTCGCGGCGAAGTCCTTGTAGATCGCGTCGGCGTCGCCGGCGCCGGCGGCCGCGAGCTGGCCGGCGGCGAAGTGCATCGCCATGTCGCACACGGCGAACTGCGTGCCGCGCTTCACGAGCCCGTCGATCGTGTTGCCGAGATTCGGCAGCGTCAGGCCGTACGCCGGCGAGTTGTACAGGTTCGTCGTCGGCGCCTGCTGCGTCTTGGGGTCCTTGAAGTTCAGCATCGCCGACATCGCCTTGCCGTACTTCGCCCACATCGCGTCGGTGAGCGCGAACGGCGTCGCGAAATGGCGCATGACGACGATCACCGAGAGATCCACGTCGCCCAGCTTGTACGCGCTCTGGTTCGCGACATACAGGTTGTTCGCGAAGAGCACCGCTTCTCCGGCGCCGTTCGCCGTGACGCCGTCGATCACCATGCGATGGCGGCCCGGCATCTTGTCCATCCAGTCGTCGTCGGCGTGGCGCGTCGCGCGGAACGGCGCGCCGGAGCTCTGTGCCGCCGCCTCTCCGCCGACGCCGAGCGTTGTCACCGCCGCACCGACGCCGGCGATGAACGCACGGCGCCCCGAGACCTTGTCTGCCATCTTGTATTCCTCCCGAATGACCGAAGCGTCGCACAGGGCCGTGGGGATGTAAAGGGGCAGTGATAGAGTGCGGGTCGAGGTTCATGACGTGTCGAGTGCATCCCGCCGCACGCGCGCTGCCTGCGCGCTCAGGCTTGCCGCCGTCCTCACGCTCGCGCCTGGCGGCGCGGTGGCTCAGCAAATCGCGGTGCCGTTCCTCGCGAGCGCGACGCGTCCGTCGGCGCTCGAGTTCGAGGGCGCCGAATGCGACGTCGATCCGTCGGGCCGCGCGGGTGAGCCGCGAAGGCCCCGACGGCGCGTGCGGCGTCGTCGACGTCGCGACGCTGAAGGACGGCGGCGGCGTCCGCTGGACGCTGGAGCTGCGGAAGATCGTCACGAGGCGCGACGCGTCGCCGCAGTGCCGCGCGGCAGACGAGCCGCTGGAGACCCTCAGCTGGCAGAACATCCGCCGCGAGCTGCCGTGCAAGTTCATCCAGCCCGGCGCGCTGCGGCCGTGACGCGCCCGCCTGTATGGCATTGCGCGCGGCGCAGCCTATAATCCGCCGCGCGCGTCAACCCAGGAGGATTCCCGGATGCTCTCTCGCCTTCTCGCCCTCGTCGCCGCGTGCGTGATGGCCGCCGCGCCCGCGCTCGCCCAGACCAACAACGCGAACACGCCGACGTGGTGGAACAAGTACGAGTACCTGCTCGCGAACGGCGCCGACAACTGCGCCGGCCTCCCGAGCTTCAAGGTCGGTCCGAACGTGGACGTGTCGAATGAATGCGGCCCGCAGAGCGAGACGTTCATCGCGCTGAACGCGGCGAAGCCGAAGGTGCTCGCCGCCGGCTCGAACGAGATTTTCCGGCTGCCGATGCGCGGCTACTTCTCGTCGGACGGCGGCGCGAGCTGGGGCGGCGTCGATCTGCCGCTGCCGCCGGCGAAGGGCAACGGCATCGACTTCGGATCCGATCCGACGCTCGCCTTCGACGCCAGCGGCAACGTGTACTACGGCTACATCGTCGTCTATTTCGGCAACGGGAACGGGATCAACGGGACGGCGGTCGGCGTCGCGCGATCGACCGACGGCGGGAAGACGTATCCGCAGTTCACGCTGTTCTCGCAGGAGGGCGGCGAAGGGCACTTCAACGACAAGCCGATGATCACCGCCGACGCGAACCCCGCGAGCCGGTTCCGCGACAACGTGTACATCGCGTGGGACGCAGCGAACGGCGGATCGAGCGGCGGCGGCGTGCGGCTGGCGCGCTCGACCGATCACGGCGCGACGTTCACGACCCTCCGCATCGACGATCCGCGCGGCCCCGGGCGCGCGATCGGCGCGGATCCGTTCGTCGGACCGAACGGCGAGGTGTACGTCGCGTGGAACGACTACGCGGCGAACACGATCGCGTTCAACCGGTCGCTCGACGGCGGCGTCACGTGGGGCGCGCCGCACGTCATCGCGTCGAAGACGCTGCCGTTCGACATCGCGATTCCCGCCGAGTTCAACCGCGGCGCACTCGTCTACCCGGCGTGCGATGCCGACCGCTCGGCGGGGCCGCACCGCGGGCGCCTCCACTGCTCGTGGATGGATCTCGCGGCGTCGGGCAACACCGACATCTTCGCCTCGTACTCCGACGACGGCGGCGCGACGTGGTCGCCGGCCGCGGCGGCGACCGATCGGCTGCCGAACGTGGACCGCTTCAACCACTGGCTGTCGGTCGACGGCGCGACGGGCGACGTGAACATCTCGTTCTACGACACGCGCAACGACACCACCGGCTCGCGCTACATGACCGACATCTATTTCACCCAGCTGCGCGCCGGCGCCGGCGCGTGGCTCTCGCCGAACCTGCGCGTCACCGACGTCAGCTCGAACGAGCACGACTGCAGCGGGCAGTTCCCGTGCGCGGCGATCAACTACGGCAACCAGCAGGGCGACTACGCCGGCCTGGTGTCGTACGGCGGCGTGTCGCATCCGGTCTGGACCGACAGCCGGAACCAGCTCGATCCGTTCGGCGGCTGCCGCACCGGGCTGGCGATGGAGGAAGTCTTCACCGCGACGGTGACGCAGAAGCGTTGAGCCGCGCGCGCGTCGAGCGCGATCACGAATTCTTGATGGCCATCGCGGGCGCCGCGCGCTCCGCCGACTTGAAATCCGCTGCACGCGCCGGGTATGGTAAGGGCCGCTCGTCAAGTTCTTTCCAATCGGTCGGCGGCGTGGACGCGAAGTCTGGAGAGGATGTCGCATGGCCAGCGTGACCGCACCTGTTTCCGTGGGGCTGCCCGTGCGGCGGTTCGGGAAGACCGCCCGCCGCGACGCGTGGTGGGTGCAGCCGCTGCTCGTGTTCCTCGGCCTCTCGACGTTTCTGGTCTATGCGACGTGGGCGGCGTTTCAGGGCGATCACTACACGTACGGCCCGTACCTCTCGCCGTTCTACTCGCCGGAGATTCTCGGGTCGTCACCTCACAGCTGGTTCGGCCCGAAGCCCGCGGCGTGGCCGGTGTGGCTGCCGTTCTCGCCGGCCCTCTTCATCCTGCCGATCCCGGCGTTCTTCCGGCTCACGTGCTACTACTACCGCGGCGCCTACTACAAAGCGTTCTGGGCGGATCCGCCGTCGTGCACCGTCGGCGAGCCGCGATCGAGCTACTGGGGCGAGAACTCGTTCCCGCTCGCGATGCAGAACATCCACCGCTACATGCTGTTTCTTTCGGTCGGCGTGCTCGCGATCCTCGCGGCCGACGTCTACGCGGCGCTCTGGTTCCCCGATCCGGCGACGGGCCGCGCCGCGTTCGGCATCGGCGTCGGCAC
>QHWK01000162.1 GCA_003223775.1 Acidobacteriota bacterium | reverse complement strand
CCGCAGCGTGTGTTCGATCGCGATCGTGGCGGCGTGAGGCGCGAGCACGCCTGCGAGCTTCCGGTACACCTCGGGCGCTTCGTCGGCGCCGGCGCCGCGGAGAATCGTGCCGTGCGCGCGCACGCGGTCCTGGACGCTCCGAAAGTCGACCGCCTTCTTCGCCTGCCGCCGGCTCATCACGCGGCCCGCGCCGTGGACCGTCGAATACAGCGCGTCGGCCGCCTGCGGCGACTCGACGCCGTGCACGATCACCGCGATGTCGTCCATGCTGCCGCCGATGAACCCGCGCTGTCCGGGAAACGCCGGCGTCGCGCCCTTGCGCACGATCCACAGCGTCTCGCCGCCGTGCCGCTCCTGCCACGCGAAGTTGTGGTGGTTGTGCACGCGGTCGGTCGCGTCCGTGCCAAGAATATCCAGCACGGTGCCGACGACCGCTTCACGGCCCGCGTACGCGAATTCGCCGGCGATCGTCATCGCGGCGATGTAATCCTGGCCCGACGGCGCGTGCAGCGGCAGCAGCGACGGCGGCGCCGACATGTCTCCGCCCAAGCGCGAGCGGCTCTCGAAGGATCGTCCCGCCGCGATGTTCAGGAATCCCGTCGCCGTCTTGTGGCCGAAGCCGCGCGATCCGAAGTGCACGCCCACCCACAGCAGGCCGTCTTCGTCCTCGAGCACGTCGACGTAGTGGTTGCCGCCGCCCACCGTGCCGAGCTGCTGGCGCGCGAGCGGCAGGAGCTGCCGCTGCGCGGCGACCGGCGAGTGCGCGACGGCGTCGAAGACGTCGTGATCGCGGATCGGCTCCCGATTGCTGCGGCCCATGCCGAACGACACGCGCCGCTTGATCTGGTCCGCGATCCGCTCGTAGTCCTTCGGCGCGAGGTCGGCCGCGCGCAGCGGCGTGCGCACGGCGAGGTTGCCGCACGCGATGTCGTAGCCGACGCCGGAGGGCGAGAGGTGATCGCGGTACCCGACGACGCCGCCGATTGGCATCGAGTAGCCGAGATGTCCGTCGGCGCAGAGGACCGCCGGAGCGTCCGGCTCCGCCGCCGCGCACCGTCGCAGCTGTTCGATCGTTTCGGTGTCGTGCTCGCCGAAGATCTTCATCGCGCCGAGGATACGCCGGCCGCGTGTGCCCGAGCGCCGGATGTCGTAAGATCAGGAGTTCCTGAGGTTCGGCCGGAGTAGCTCAGTTGGTTGAGAGCACGCGTCTCATAAGCGCGGGGTCGACGGTTCGAGTCCGTCCTCCGGCACCACGCGGTCGGGCGGGTCGGGCAGGTCGGGTGGGTCAGGCAGGTCGGCCTTCTGACCTCGCTACTCGACCCAACCACTTTGCCAGACCCGCGCCACCTACCCGGCCAGCAATGATCGAGCGAGTCCGCGAGTTCATTCGCCGCCACGATTTGATCCGGCCGGGCGACCGCGTGATCGCGGCCGTTTCCGGCGGGTCGGATTCCGTCGCGCTCGCGCGCATTCTCCACGAGCTCGACGCCGCAGGGGATCTCCGGCTCGCCGCCATCGCGCACTTCAATCACCAGCTGCGGCCGTCGGCCGACGCGGACGAGCGCTTCGTCGGCGACCTCGCAGCGTCGCTCGGTCTGCCCTCGATCGTCGAGCGCGAGGCGGTCGCCGCGCGCGCGCTCCGCGAGCGGCGCTCGATCGAGGACGCGGCCCGCGCGGCGCGCTACGCCTTCTTCGATCGCGCGCGCCGCAGCTCGGGCGCCGACCTCGTCGCGCTCGGGCACACGCGCGACGATCAGGCCGAGACCGTCCTGCTCCGCCTCACGCGCGGCGCCGGCCCGCGCGGCTTCGCGGGCATGTATCCGCGCAACGGCGCGATCGTCCGCCCGCTGCTCGCGTGCCGCCGCGGCGACCTTCGCGCGTGGCTCGCCGCCGGCGATTACGCGTTCGTGGAGGACGAGACGAACGCCGACGTCGCGATTCCGCGCAACCGCGTGCGCGCCGAGCTGCTGCCGATGCTCGCGGCGCGATTCAATCCGTCGATCGTCGACGTCCTGGCCGACGAAGCGGACGTCGCGCGCGAGACGTGGGCGTGGATGGAGGGCGAGGCTGCGGCGCTCGAGGCGGCCGTCGTGCGGCAGCGTCGGTCGGGGACCGAAGAGGTGTGCGAGATCGACGCCGCCGCGCTGCGTGCGGCGCCGATCGCGCTGCAGCGCGTCGTGTTGTGGCGCCTGCTCCGCCGCCTTGCGGGGACGCGCGCGATTGCCTTTCAGCACGTCGAAGCGGCGCGCTGTCTTCTCGACGCGGGGCACGCGCGCGGCGGCCGCGTCGATCTTCCGGGCCAGCGCCTGGAACGCATCGGCGGCGCGCTCGTCTTAACAGGCAGACCAGCCGGCGCGGTGGGACGCCGGGCCGAGAAGGCGGCGAACCTTTTTCGCTATCGGCTGTCTATCCCAGGTGAGGTGATGGTGCTCGACGGGTCCTGCATCGTGTCAGCCGAGCCGTTCGATGCGCGGCGTGCCGACGTCGCATCTTCGAGTGCAGCCGTGCGCAGGCGTGCCGACGAGGCGGTGGCGCTGGTGCGTGGAGACCTCTGCGGCGGAAGTTTGGTCGTACGAAATCGGCGGCCCGGCGACCGTTTTCGTCCTGTCGGCCTCGCCGGCCGCAAGAAGCTGCAGGACTATTTCGTCGATCGGAAGATCGCGCGGGAGCTGCGCGATCGCGTGCCACTCGTGGTCGACGCGAGCGACAGAATTGTGTGGGTCGCGGGCCACCAGATCGACGCGGCTTTTCGGGTTACGGACCGCTCGCAACCCGTGCTAATCTTGAGTTTTAAGGCTGTGGGAGGCTCTGCGTGAACTCGACCCTCAAGAGTCTGTTGTTCTGGATGGCGCTCGTCGTCCTCGGCGTGCTCATCTGGAATTTTTCGACGAAGTTCCAGACGCACGAGCGGCAAGCAACGTTCACCGAGTTCATGCAGTGGGTGGATCAGGGCAGCGTCGCGCGCGTCACGATCACCGGCCAGGACATCAGCGGCTTCACGAAAGTCAACGAGCACTTCCTGACCTACGCGCCCGCGCAGTACGACGGCCTCGTCAACAAGCTGATCGAGCGCGGCGTCGTCGTCACCGCGAAGGAGCCGACGGTCAGCCCGTGGGCGACGATCCTCTACTCGTGGGGGCCGTTCCTGCTCATCATCGGCTTCTGGGTCTTCTTCATGCGCCAGATGCAGAGCGGCGGCAACAAGGCGCTGTCGTTCGGCAAGAGCAAGGCGAAGCTCTCGTCGAGCTCGCAGAAGAAGGTGACGTTCAAGGACGTCGCGGGCGTCGACGAAGCGAAGGAAGAGCTGCAGGAGATCATCGAGTTCCTCAAGGAGCCGCAGAAGTTCCAGAAGCTCGGTGGACGCATCCCGAAGGGCGTCCTGCTGATGGGCCCTCCGGGAACCGGCAAGACGCTGCTCGCGCGCGCGGTCGCGGGCGAAGCGAACGTGCCGTTCTTCTCGATCAGCGGCTCGGACTTCGTCGAGATGTTCGTCGGCGTCGGCGCGTCGCGCGTCCGGGATCTGTTCGAGCAGGGCAAGAAGAACGCGCCGTGCATCGTGTTCATCGACGAGATCGACGCGGTCGGCCGTCATCGCGGCGCCGGCCTCGGCGGCGGGCACGACGAGCGCGAGCAGACGCTGAACCAGCTGCTCGTCGAGATGGACGGCTTCGAGTCGAACGAGGGCGTCATCCTCGTGGCGGCGACGAATCGTCCCGACGTCCTCGACCCGGCGCTCCTGCGTCCCGGCCGCTTCGACCGCCGCATCGTCGTCAACCGTCCCGACGTGAAGGGGCGCGAGGGCATCCTGTCGGTCCACACGCGCAAGATCCCGATGGCCGACGACGTGGAGATCGCAGTGCTGGCGCGCGGGTCGGCCGGCTTCTCGGGCGCCGATCTCGCGAACCTGGTGAACGAAGCGGCGCTCAACGCGGCGCGCTACAACCAGAAGGTCGTGCGCATGCACGACTTCGAGTTCGCGAAGGACAAGGTGCTGATGGGATCCGAGCGCCGCTCGATGATCATCAGCGACGCGGAGAAGCGCGTCACGGCGATTCACGAGGCGGGGCACGCGCTCCTGACGGTGCTGCTGCCGCACGCCGATCCGATCCACAAGGTGACGATCATCCCGCGCGGCATGGCGCTCGGCCTCACGCAGCAGCTGCCGGCCGACGAGAAGCACAACTACTCGCGCGACTACCTGAACGATCAGATCGCGATCCTGCTCGGCGGCCGCATCGCCGAAGAGATCACGATGGCGAGCGTGACGACCGGCGCCGGCAACGACCTCGAGCGCGCCACGGAGCTCTCGCGCAGGATGGTCTGCGAGTGGGGCATGAGCGAAGCGATGGGGCCGCTCACCTTCGGCAAGAAGGAAGAGCAGATCTTCCTCGGCCGCGAGATCGCGCAGCACCAGGACTACAGCGAGGATACGGCGCTCAAGATCGATCAGGAAGTGAAGCGCTTCGTCACCGACTCGTACCAGCGCGCGCATCAGCTGCTGTCGGCGCACAAGGAGACGCTCGTGCGGATGGCCGACGCGCTGCTGCAGCGCGAGGTGCTCGACGCCGAGCAGGTGAAGCGGATCGCCGCGGGCCTGCCGCTCGACGAGCCGCAGCCGGTCGCCGCGCGCCCCGCCGTCGAGGAAGGCGAGCCGCGCCCGCGCAAGGAGCGCGCGCCGATCGTCCCTGCGCTGAACAAGCCGTTGCCGCAGGAATAAGAATTAGGAATTTGGAAGTCGGAATTTGGAATTCGTGTTGAAACCCGGACGCGCATTCCAAATTCCAAATTCCAAATTCTTAATTTCGTGATCTCCGCTCCCCGTCGCCATTACACCGTTCCACTTCCGGCAGGCAACGCGCTCGAACTCGGGCCCCGATGCCTCGTCATGGGCATCCTGAACGTCACCCCCGATTCGTTCGCCGAGCGCGGCGCGCGCCTCGATCCGGCGGCGGCCGCCGATGAAGGCGTCCGCATGGAGGCCGACGGCGCCGATCTGATCGATGTCGGCGGCGAGTCGACGCGGCCGGGCGCCGAGCCGGTGGGCGCCGACGAAGAGCTCGCGCGCGTGCTGCCGGTGATTCGCGCCCTGCACGGCCGCGTGCGCGTGCCGATCTCGATCGACACCTACAAGGCCGGCGTCGCGCGCGCCGCACTCGCCGCCGGCGCGGCGATCGTGAACGACGTCAGCGGCCTCAAGTACGATCCCGCGCTCGCGGGGGTCGTCGCGGCGTCCGGCGCCGCGCTCGTCCTGATGCACACGCGCGGCCGGCCGCAGACGATGATGGCGGAGGCCGTCTACGAGGACGTGGTGCGCGAGATCGCGGCGGAGCTGCGAGGCAGCCTCGCGTCCGCATCGGCCGCCGGCGTCGGCATCGAGCGGATCATCGTCGATCCGGGCATCGGGTTTGCCAAACGGCCGGCGCACAGTTATGGTGTGCTGGCGCGACTCGCCGAGCTCGCGGCGGAGCTCGAGCGCCCCTTGCTCGTGGGCGCGTCGCGGAAGTCGTTCCTGCGCGCGGCGGTCGACGATCGTCCCGCGCCGGAGCGCGACTGGGGCACCGCCGCCGCCGTGACCGCCGCTGTGCTCGCCGGCGCGCACATCGTCCGCGTGCACGCCGTCGCCGAGATGGCGCAGGTGGCGCGCGTAGCAGAGGAAATACGCCGACATGGCTGATGGCTCATGGCTGATGGCAGATGGTCCATGGACCATCTGCCATGAGCCATCAGCCATCAGCCATCAGCCATGACGATGGACTGGATCAACACCATTCTGAGACGCCCGCCGATCGGATGGCGCGACCTCGCCGACATTC
This sequence comes from Acidobacteriota bacterium, assembly GCA_003223775.1. GTDB lineage: Bacteria > Acidobacteriota > Vicinamibacteria > Vicinamibacterales > CAVVIG01 > QHWK01. The sequence continues at coordinate 5,372 of QHWK01000162.1, read as the reverse complement.
TCGTCGTGTCGGTGTTGATCTACGAGGTGCTCAAGCTGATTCGCGGCACGCGCGCCGTGCAGATGGCGCTCGGCGGCGGCCTGCTCGTCGGGCTGTTCTACGGCTCGCGGTGGGGACATCTCGAGACCGTCAACTGGCTGATTCGCAACCTCGCCGGCTACATCGTCTTCGCCGTCATCGTGCTGTTCCAGGCCGACATCCGCCGCGCGCTCGCGCACTTCGGGCGCGCGCCGTTCTTCCGCTACTTCGCGAAGGCGGAGTCGGCGGAGGACTCGATCGAGGAGCTCGTGGTCGCCGCGGGCAACCTGTCGTCGCAGCGCATCGGCGCGATCATCGCGATCGAGCGGCAGGTCGGCCTGCGCAACTACATCGAGGGCGGCATCCGGCTCGACGCCGTGCTCACCTACGATCTCCTGCAGAGCATTTTTCTTCCATCGTCGCCGCTGCACGACGGCGCGGTGATCGTGCAGGAGGATCGCGTCGCGGCTGCCGCCTGCTTCCTGCCGCTCACGGTGAACCCGCGCCTGAGCAAGGAGCTCGGCTCGCGGCACCGCGCGGCGATCGGCCTCACCGAGGAGAACGACTCGGTCGCGATCGTCGTGTCGGAGGAGACCGGCAGCATCTCGCTCGTCGTCGACGGACAGATCGAGCGCGGCGTCGTCCCGAATCAGCTGCGCGCGCGCCTGCGCGCGCTCGTCCTGCAGCGAAGCGACGTCCGGCCGCTCGACGAGGTCGAGTACACGTGAAGCTGTCGCGGCGCGCGCTGTCGTGGCCCTTCCGGCACTTCGGGCTGAAAGTGCTCTCGTTCGGCCTCGCGCTGCTGCTCTGGATGGTCGTCGCCGGCGAGGAGACCGTCGAGCGCGGGCTGCGCGTGCCGCTCGAGCTGCAGCAGATGCCGGGCGGCCTCGAAGTCCTGGGCGACATCCCGGCGACCGTGGACGTCCGCGTGCGCGGCGCGTCGGGCACGCTGAGCCGCGTCGGCGCCGGCGACGTCGTCGCCGTGCTCGACCTGCGCGGCGCGCGCGTGGGACGCCGGCTCTTTCCGATCACGCCGGATCAAGTGCGCGGCCCCTTCGGCGTCCAGGTCGTGCAGGTGACGCCGTCGGCCGTCGCGATGGCCTTCGAGCCGTCAGCGACGCGCGAACTGCCGATCGTGCCCGAAGTCGACGGTCGTCCCGCGCCGGGGTACGACGTCGGCGAGCGCACCGCCGACCCGCCGACCGTCGAAGTGATCGGCCCGGAGAGCGCCGTGCGCCGGGCGACGGAGGTGCTCACCGAGCCCGTGCCGGTGACGGGCGCGCGATCCGCGATCACGCAAACGGTGACGCTCGGCCTGTTGGACTCGTCGCTGCGCCTCAAGACCGCGCGCACCGCGACGGTGACGGTTCGGATTCTGCCGTCGCCGCTCGAGCGGACGCTGCGCAACCGGCCGATTCACCTGCGCAACGTCGGGGCCGGGCTGCAGGCGCAAGCACAGCCGTCGACGGTGGACGTCACACTGCGCGGCACCCGCGTGGCGATGGCCCACATCGACCCCGACTCGGTCGCCGCCTATCTCGATCTGTCGGGACTCGGCCCCGGACAGTACAATTCGCTGGATGTGCATGCGACGTCGTCGTCCGATCTCGGCGTGACGCGCATCGAGCCCGCATCGGTCCAGGTGCGAATCACCGGTGGCAGAGAACCCTAAGACGCCGACCATCCCGCGGCTGTTCGGCACCGACGGCGTGCGCGGCACCGCGGGCCGCTACCCGCTCGATCGCGCGACGGTTCGCCGTCTCGGCGCGGCGCTCGTTCGCTCGGCCTCCGGCAGGGCGCCGGCCGGGCAGGGCGCGAGCAGGCCGATGAAGATTCTGGTCGGCCGCGACACGCGCGAGTCGGGCGCGTGGATCGAAGCCGAGCTCGCGCACGGCGCGTCGGGCGAAGGTGCGGTCGTGACGAGCGCCGGCGTGGTGCCGACGCCGGCGGTCGCGTACCTCACGCGCACGAGCGGCTATGACGCGGGCGTCGTGATCTCCGCCTCGCACAATCCGTTCGAGGACAACGGCATCAAGGTCTTCTCCGGCCGCGGCGAGAAGTTCACCGAGAGCGTCGAGCGCGAAGTGGAGGCGATCATCGCCGACGGCTCGTGGACCGTGAAGGCCGGCGAGCCGGCGCACGTCCCGCACGAGGATCTCGTCGGCGCGTATCTCGATCACCTGCGCGCGGTGCTCCACGGATCGCCGCCGCTCGACGGCTGCAAACTGGCGATCGACTGCGCCAACGGCGCGACGACGACGGTCGCGCCGCAGCTGTTCAGCAGCCTGGGTCTCGATCTCGAGGTGATTGGCGATCAGCCGGACGGCCGCAACATCAACCTGAAGTGCGGATCGACGCATCCGGAGCTGCTCGTGCGCACCGTCGTCGAGCGCGAGTGCACGATGGGCGTCGCGTTCGACGGCGACGGCGACCGCGCGATCTTCGTCGACGATCGCGGCCGCGTCGTGGACGGCGACGCCGTGCTGCTCATGTGCGGCCGCCAGCTGCAGCGCGAGCGGCGGCTGAAGGGCAACGCGATCGTCGCGACGGTGATGAGCAACATCGGCCTCGAAATCGCGCTTCGCGCGCTCGGCATCGATCTGGTGCGCTGCGCCGTCGGCGACAAGTACGTGATGGAAGAGATGCTGAACCGCGGGCTGTCGCTCGGCGGCGAGCAGTCGGGCCACATCATCTTCTCGGACTACCTCTTCACCGGCGACGGTCTCTGCACGGCGCTCAACGTCCTTCGCACCGTGGCGCTGACCGGCCGCACCCTCGCCGATCTCGCCGCCGATCTCACGACCTATCCGCAGATCCTGATGAACGTCCGCGTGCGGGAGAAGGCGGAGCTGAAGAGCGTGCCCGCGATTGCGGACGCGATCGCGCGCGTCGAGGCGCGCGTCGCGGGTCAGGGGCGGCTGCTCGTGCGCTACTCGGGCACCGAGCCGCTGCTCCGGGTGATGCTCGAGGGAAAGCATCAGGACGAGATCCGCGGCTGGGCGCAGGAGATTGTGGACGTCGTCAAAGAACACCTCGGGTGACGGCGTCATGGTTCGACTTAGCGTCAATGTGAACAAGGTAGCGACGCTGCGCAACGCGCGCGGCGGACGATACCCGAGCGTGATCGAAGCCGTGCAGACCTGCATCGACGCCGGCTCGCCGGGGATTACGGTGCACCCGCGCGCCGACCAGCGGCACATCACGCCGGCCGACGTGCGCGAGATCGCGCGCGTGCTGCGCGCGCAGGCGGCCAGGATCGAATACAACATCGAGGGCGATCCGCGTCCCGATCTGCTCGATCTCGTCGAGGAGGTGCGGCCCGATCAGTGCACGCTCGTTCCGGTGATTCCCGGCGAGGTGACCAGCCAGGCGGGCTGGCAGCCGGGGCCCGCGACCGAGGCGCTGCCGCAGACGATAGATCGGCTGCACGCGCGCGGCGTCAGGGTGAGCCTCTTCGTCGATGCGGTTCCCGATCCGATCCAGTGGGCCGCGTCGGTCGGCGCCGATCGCATCGAGCTCTACACCGAGCCCTACGCGCGGCAGTTCGAGCTCGGCCCCGATCTGGGCATGCGCTCGTTCGCGCGCTTTGCGGAGGCGGCGCGCTACGCGCACGCGCTCGGCCTCGGCGTGAACGCCGGCCACGATCTCGATCTCGCGAACCTCTCCGTCTTCCGCGATCTGCCGTTCCTCGACGAGGTCTCGATCGGCCACGCGATCGTCGCGCGCGCGCTCTTCGTCGGCCTGTCGACCGTCGTGCGCGAGTACCTCGACGTGCTCGCCGGCCGCAGCGCCGCTGTATGATTGGCGTTCCGTGTATTCCGCCTCGTCCGTATCCTGCGTGACGCATGAAGTCTGACGCCATCGCGTTCGGGATCGCCGGCATGCTGTTCGGCCTGATCGCCGGCTGGATCATCGGCTCGCAGCAGACGACGGGCCGCCCGGCGCCCGCGGCGCCCGCGGCGGCCGCGCAGACCGCCGCGCCCGCGACCGCCGGCGGCAGCGCGACGACGCGCGCGGCCGTGCTCGACGAGACGAAGGTGAACGCGATCAAGAACGTCGCCGAGCGCGAGGCGTCGAACCCGCAGCCGCGCGTCGAGCTCGGCAACCTGTACTTCGACGCCGAGCGCTACGACGATGCGATCAAGTGGTACGCGGAGGCGTTGAAGCTGGCGCCGGGCGACGTCAACGTCAGCACCGATCTCGGCGTCTGCTACTACTACTCGAACCAGCCGGACAAGGCGCTCGAGCAGTTCGAGCGCTCGCTGAAGATCGATCCGAAGCACGCGAAGACGCTGCTGAACGTCGGGATCGTCCGCGCTTTCGGCAAGCAGGATCTCGACGGCGCGACGAAGGCGTGGCAGCAGGTGCTCGACGTCGCGCCGAACTCGCCCGAGGCGGGGGCGGCGAAGCGCGCGCTCGACAGCCTGCAATCGGCGCATCCCGGCACGGCCGGCGGGCGCAAGCCGGGGCAGTGATGCTGCTGCGCCTCGCGCTCTTCATCATCCTCGCCTTCGTCGTCGGGCGCGCGTTCTGGCGTCTGCTCGACGGCATCGTCGACGGCGCGTCGGGCGGTGGGCGCCGCGGCGGCGCCGGCGTGCCGCAGCGCGGCGTGCAGATGGCGCGCGATCCGGTGTGCGGGGTGTTCGTCGTGCCCGAGCGCGCCGTGACGCTCGTCGCCGGCGGCCGCGAGCGCATCTATTTCTGCTCCGAAGCCTGCCGCGACAAGTATCGAGCCCGGTCCGCATGAGCGAGTCGCAGCTGCGCGCCGACATCGTCGAGGTCGGCCGGCGTATGTACGCGCGCGGCTACACCGCGTCGAACGACGGCAACATCAGCGTGCGCCTCGGCTCCGATCGCCTGCTCATGACCCCGAAGAGCGTGTGCAAGGGATTCATGACGCCCGACATGATGTGCATCACGGACCTCGAGGGACGGAAGCTGCAGGGGGACCGCGATCCGTCGTCCGAGATCCTGATGCACCTCGAGGTCTACCGGCAGCGGCCGGACGTTCGCGCCGTCGTGCACGCGCATCCGCCGATCGCCACCGGCTTCGCGGTCGCCGGCATCCCGCTCGATCGCGCGGTGCTCGCCGAGGTGCTGACGACGCTCGGGAGCATTCCGATCGCGGAGTACGCGACGCCGTCGACCAGGGAGCTGCCCGAGGCGGTGCGCAAGTACATCAAGGCGCACGACGGCATGCTGCTCGCCAACCACGGCGCGCTCACCGTGGGCGGCGATCTCTTCGGCGCGTACTACAAGATGGAGACGATCGAGCACTTCGCGAAGATCAGCCTCGTCGCGCGGCTGCTCGGGCGCGAAAATCTGATCGCGCGCGAGGAGGTCGATCGGCTGCA